>JANMQE010000785.1:0-10246 GCA_031370195.1 Phyllobacteriaceae bacterium | reverse complement strand
GCCGGTGAGATAGCGCGAGTAATTCTCGATGCCGGCGCAGGAACCGGTGGCTTCGAGCATCTCTATGTCAAAGGTGCAGCGCAGTTCGAGCCGCTGCGCTTCGAGCAGGCGGCCGGCGCGGGTGAGTTCCTCCAGCCGCTGCTTCATCTCGGATTTGATCGATTTGACCGCCTGCTGCAGCGTCGGGCGCGGGGTGACGTAATGCGAGTTGGCGTAGATTTTGACCTGCTTGAGATCGTCGGTTTTCTTGCCGTGCAGCGGGTCGAACTCGACGATGCTGTCAATCTCGTCGCCGAACAGCGAGATGCGCCAGGCGCGGTCTTCCAGATGGGCGGGGAAGATTTCGATGGTGTCGCCGCGCACGCGGAATGAGCCGCGCACGAAATCCATGTCGCGGCGCTTGTATTGCTGGGCGACAAGATCGGCGAGCAGGGCGCGCTGGTCGAGCCGGTCGCCGACCTTCATCTGGAAGGTCATGGCGGTGTAGGTTTCGACCGAGCCGATACCGTAGATGCAGGACACCGAGGCGACGATGATGACGTCGTCGCGCTCCAAGAGTGAGCGGGTGGCGGAATGGCGCATGCGGTCGATCTGCTCGTTGATCGAGCTCTCCTTTTCGATGAACGTGTCCGTGCGCGGGACGTAGGCTTCGGGCTGGTAATAGTCGTAGTAGGAGACGAAATATTCGACGGCGTTGTTGGGGAACAGCGAGCGCATTTCGCCGTAAAGCTGGGCGGCGAGCGTCTTGTTGGGCGCGAGGATCAGGGCAGGGCGCTGCGTCGCCTGAATGACCTGCGCGGCAGTGAAAGTCTTGCCCGAACCGGTGACGCCGAGCAGCACCTGCGTGCGGTCCTTGTTGTCGATGCCTTCGACCAGATCCTTGATGGCGGTCGGCTGATCGCCGGACGGGGTGAACTCCGTGACCATCTCGAACCGCACCCCGCCCTCGGATTTCTCCGGACGGACGGGACGGTGCGGCTCCCACATCTTGCCGTTCTTGAACAGCGGATTGCCGGATTCGATCAACGCTGACAGCGCCTCGACAGTTGCGGTAACGCCGTTGGGTCCGAGCTTCTCGGCTTCTTCGAGCGAGATTTCGAGACCGGCGATGGGGTTCAAGCCTGCGGCGGCGCGGGTTTTCGGATCGGATGACGCGCCGATGGACGTGCCGCGCGAGGTCTTGCCGCTGGTTGTGGCACCGCTGGTCGCCTTCTTGATGTTGGCGGCGCGGATGGCGTCGTTTGGATCAACGGGAACGGCGGCCTGCGCCTTGCGCTCGACCGTGACGCGGTGCGTGCCGGCCTTGGAACGGATTTCGCGTGTCTCCGCCTTGCGCGACTCTTTTGCGGCTTGCTGCTCCAGTTCGCGGACCCAGTCCGAGACGTTGCCCGAAAGCGGGGCCCCTTCAAATTCAGCCTGTGGGGATTCTTCAAAACCGGTGTGTTTTTTGGGAGTGTTCGACATGACGCGAATATGGCCAATGCGTGCAGCGAATGAAAGGGGCGGAATTCAGCTTTTCAGGTCGTCCTGACAGGAGGTGTCAGGAGGTCGAAGCGAGGGAGTGGTTCAGTTGGGTAGAACGCAGCAAAATACACAGCACAGTATTGGACAGCAGAAGACCGGCAATGACATGCCGCACAAGCAGGCGCAGACAGAGGTCGAAACCTGTCTGAAACGGGACAAAGCCCGGTTTGTGGTTGAACGCTCCGGATTACAGCCCCCGCAATTTCCTGTGCATATCTCAACGTGCAGTCGCGCAATGACGGCAACCGGTTTAACTTGGTTGCAGAAACAGCGGGATGGTCCCGTGAGGGGAAGACATGGCGTCTCACTTTTCCGACTTTTGGCTTTGGTGGGCCGGGATTCTGGGCGATCTGTTCAGCCGGTTTGTGCCTTGGCGCGCCCGCCGGCAATCCGGGTTCAGACTGGTCATATCGGCAGAGACTGCTACGCTTTTTTGCGAAGAGACCGCCGTCAGTTCGACAAAAAGCCAAACATTTCCGCTGAGCTTGCTCAGTGATCGCCTTGCTGTCCTGCGGACCACATGTCCTGCCCAGTCAGGCATCGGCACGATCCGGCTTGAGGCGGGGCGGTTTGTCTTGCGGCAACTGTCACCTTTGGCTTTGCCCCTGTCGCGTCTTCAGTCTGCTGCTGCGCTCGATCTGAGTGAATCGACCCCTTTCAAGGCCGGACAAATGTTGGCGCTGCCTGTAACCGGAGCTGTCAATGCCTCATGCTACGCCATAGTCAAAAACTCTGTGTTGGTACCTGTGCTGAGCGCTTTCAATGCCAGTGGTGTTACTGTTGCAGGCATTGAGTTTGAAGCGGCGGGTGAGGAAATCCGCATTGCCCACGGGGGCCTGCGCTTGGTCGCGAATAGGCGCACCGTCGGGAAAAGTCGGCTAGCAATTGCGTTCGCTTCCCTCATGGTGATCGCAATTGGGGCGACCGTTGTTCATGCCTATCTGCGAAACGACGCTGCAATCGGTCGCCTTATTGCTGATGTTGAGACGCTTGGAACGGATGCGAAAATAGCCCGGAAAGCACTCGATCAGCGTGCCGCCGCGCACGCCGAACTGATGACGCTGCGCGGTAACATTGAAGATAGCAGACCCGTTGCCGTGGTTTGGGAGGAACTTGCAAGAGTTGTTCCGGACACTGCTTACCTCACCGACTTTTCAATCAAGAGCGGGCAGGTGACCATGGCTGGCTATGCGGAAGCGGCGGCTGAACTTGTTGTGGCACTTGAGCAATCGCAAGGATTTTCCGAAGTGGGGTTCCTCGCACCGGTCATCAAGACACCGGGCGTGGACGGAGAGCGATTTGAAATCAGCCTCGATGTGGGTGGCTAGCCAAATGCTGCTCACCCGCCTCATGAACGCACCGGCCCGATTGCAACAGGGCGTTGCCATTGCCTTGGCACTGGCTGCACTAGCCATCCCGTTGGCTTTGGCAGAGAAAGCCGCAACTGCCTTGCGGGAACAGTCGCAGCAAATCACTGAATTGCGAGAGCGGGCCGGGAAACTTGCGGGCCTTGCAGCCATAAAGGATGAAGCGCTGAGGCTTGTCCATTCAGGTTCCGATAAAAGCAGTGCGGGTCTGTTGATTGAGGCTGATAACCTTCCCATTGCCAAAGCAACCCTGCAAAGCCGCATCAGCGCGATTGCTTTGGCGCACGGGGTTGCCGTATCGTCATCCGGCGGCGTTCCTGACGTTGAGGAAAGCGGTCTCTTGTTGATTGGCTTGCGCGCAGATGTGTCCGGGACGAACGAAGCGATTACAGGCTTTGTGTCCGAAATTGAATCCACCAGACCGCCATTGTTGGTTCGCGAATTTGCGCTGCGCTCGGACGGCACACCCCTTCCTGATATGCAGCCGATGCTGTCCGCAAGTATCAGGCTCTATGGTGCGATCCGTCTGCCGGCCCCCGAAAAGTCGGCAGTTAAAGTTCAGACAAATAACCGAGACGTGGGGCAAGTCCAATGAGGGTATCAATGACCATGTTGTTCATGCTGCTTGCGTTTGCCGGAATTGGATTGGCAAATTGGCATATGGCGCGTTCAGCGATTGATGTGACACCGATCAAATCTAGCAATCCGTCAACGCTGCCGGACAATTCTGGCAGCGTAATCACTTTTATTGCCCGGGAAATCAAACTGTCTCAAGCAAGTGAAAGACCGCTTTTTTCGATCAATCGAAAACCTTGGGCTGCACCTGAAGTGGCAGCGGTGTTGCCACCCTCAAACCTGACTGAACATCAGCCGGCGGAGGCGGTGCCGCTTTCCGCCCCCGCCGTCCCTCTGCCTGTAGTGACGTTGGTTGGCATCCAGAAGACGCCAAAAGGATCAATGGCGCTTTTGTCTGATCAATCCGGCGAAGCGCCTGTCTGGCTGAAAGACGGTGAAAACTATCAGGATTGGCAGGTCCGCAACATTACCGGATTATCCGCTGACCTTGAAAACGGTGCAACCAAAATCACACTGAAGCTTTATCCAGTGATACCTTCCGCTGCGGCTAAGCCATGACAGCGATGGTGAACAAGGATAGTGATCGAAACGGCGGCTTTGCCTTGTTTGCGGTTCTCTCGTTCATGCTCATCGCTGCAGCAGTCGCGACACCATTTCTGACAGGGACAAGAACCAGAGCGTTGATTGCCAGAAATGTGGCCTCGGAATTGAAGGACCGTATGGTCCTGCGGGGTTTGATTTCGATCGCGGCGATGCGGTTCATTGAACGCGCGCGCGTGTCCGGTTCAAGTCTCCCCCGGCGTGTCAGTTGTGACTTCGACGAGGGAAGCGTTGACTTCGTTTTTCAAAGTCATGCCGGATTGATTGACCTGAATGTTGCGTCTGCGGAATTGCTTATGCTCGGCTTTCAGGCACTGGGCAGGTCAGAGTGGGAGGCCGAACTTCTGGCACAGGCTGTGGTGGCGTTTCGCGCGGTCTCACCGGACCGTGCAGCGACCGGCGCGGTGGCGGTTAAGGGCGGATATAAACACCTGCAATTTGAGTCAGTCTCCGAATTGGAAGACTTCAAAGATCCGGCTGAACGCGGCTTTCGCGACGCAGCCTCGATCTTCACAGTGCACAATGGAACCGGCACAATTCACGCCGACGACGCGCCGGATGCACTCAAGACCGCTATCAAGGCAGTGCCGTCGTCGAGTGCGTTCTTTGTGGTTCAAGGAAACAGTGCGGCGACAACGGCGTCGGTGCAAGCAGTGGTCAGACGTAAAGGCAAGCCGTCAGTCAATGGGGTGGCCGTAATGCGCAGCTTGGAAACCGGTAACGGCATGACCTTTTTGTCGCCAATCAGATCGACCCCAGGCGAAGATAACCTCGACCTGGTCAGCACCGCAATTTCCTGTAGAGAATTTTTTGGAACACAGCTTGCGCCCGTGGTTGCTGAGTTGGCGAGTGGTTGAAAACAATGACAATTAAAAGCCTGAGCGACTTCATCGAGCACCTGACCGCAAAAGAGATACTGCAGGAAACTTCGAGTGCGCGCCTGTCAGCTGCGCTGCTGGCTACCAAGCACCCTTTGGATGCCGTTGTGACTGAACTCGGGCTCATGCGCGAAGACGCACTTGCCAAAGCTATGGCTCACTTCTTGAAACTCGATTTTGTTGAGCAACCTGCGCAGATCGCAGACACTGATCAGGCCGAGGCGTTTGGTTTCGGTTTTCTGACAGCGAGCGCATTGTTGCCTATAGTCCTGCCGGGTGGAAAGAGCGCCATCGCCACACCCAATCCCTTTGATTGCGATGCACTGGCCATGATCGCGTATGAAACCGGGCATCCGGTGGAAATCGTCGTGGCAACCAGAGCCAATATTTTGGCTGCACTCGCGCGACTGGCAAAAAGCAGCACCCGTGAAGGCGAAGGCGATGCAGCGAATCCGGGCCCAAGCAATGAAAGTGACTTGGATCGCTTGCGCGACTTTGCCCGTCAGGAACCGGTGGTAAAGCTTGTGTCACGCATCATTCAGGCGGCGTCTGACGCTCAGGCGAGCGACATACACATAGAGCCTTTTGAGCATGAATTGCGTACCCGCATCCGTGTGGACGGCACACTCCAAACCATCGAGACATCTGCAGTGTCAATGATGCGGGGGATTGTGACGAGGATCAAAATTCTTGCCGGACTCGACATCTCGGAACAGCGATTGCCGCAAGACGGCCGCATGCGTGTCACGGTGCGCGGGCAAGAGATGGACCTGCGCGTGTCCATCTCTCCGGTCATTCATGGTGAGACAGTGGTGCTGCGCATTCTCGATCGTTCTCGCGTTGCGCTGGACCTGCCGGCACTCGGGTTTGCTCAGGGTGCACGGCAAACCCTGGAGACGCTTGCCCGATTGCCAAACGGCATTGTGCTGATCACCGGCCCGACCGGCAGTGGCAAGACGACGACCTTGTATGCATTACTTGCGCTAATCAATGACCCAGGCGTCAAGATATTCACAGTCGAGGACCCGGTCGAATATCGTTTGGATGGCGTAACCCAGCTCCAAACAAACAGCGCAACAGGCTTGACCTTTGCGCGCGCTCTGCGGTCCATATTGCGCCAGGATCCGGACGTTATTCTCATCGGTGAAATTCGCGACAAGGAGACAGCCGGGATTGCCATTCAAGCGGCATTGACTGGCCATCTGGTGCTGTCGACATTGCACACCAACAGCGCTGCCGGTGCCATCACGCGTTTGCGTGACATGGGTGTTGAGAACTATCTGATTGGTGCAACCTTGAAAGGCGTCGCCGCACAACGTCTCGTCCGCAAACTCTGCGAATGTGGCCATTCTCTCGACCGCAGTTTGTGCAACAAGTGTTATGGTTCGGGTCTCCATGGCAGGACAGTTGCGTATGAGATCGCCCCGATTTCTGCTGCCGTTTCGAGGCTGATATCGGAAGGTTCAAGTGAGCCCGCAATTCTTGATCAAATGGCGGCCCATGGCCTCGTCAATTTGGCAGAGCACGCATTGGCCATGGCCAATGCAGGAATCACAAGCACTGCGGAAGCGGCGCGGATATCGAGGCGGTTTGACGAGGCCGCTGAATGAACTTTTCATATCGAGCCATCTCAAAGGCAGGACACCAAGAGAACGGCTCCATTGACGCACCTTCCAGACAGGTCGCGATGCGCAGCCTTGTTGCTGAAGGCAAGATGGTCTTTGAATTGCATGAGGCTATCGGCGCCACATCGCACGCGACATTCCAAGCGCGGTTCAGCAAAGTGTTTGAGAGCCGCAGGCATGATGTTGCCGGAATGTTTGGTGACTTGGCAATGTTGACCGACGCAGGACTGACCATTTCGCAAGCGCTTCAGTCCATGCGGGCATCATCACTCAACGCGGCGGACAAGGCTGCAGTCGAGAACATCGCGTCGCAAATGGCGACCGGGCAAACAGCAGCGAGGGCCTTCGCTTCGGTAACTGGCGTTCCGGCTTTTGCGTTGGCCATGATTTCAAGCGGAGAGAATGCCCACAGCCTCCCGCGCGTCTTTGCCGATATCGCGACACACATGCAGACCCGTGAGAAGGCGAGATCGGCGATTTTGAATGCACTTGCCTATCCCGGATTTCTCCTGATTTTGATGGCCGCTGCGCTTGGTGTGGTGACTTTTTTGTTGGTTCCGTCCATTGAACCCGTCTTCGTCAACAACGGCAAACCGTTACCATTTGTCATTGAAGCATTTGCCGGGCTGCGATTGTTCCTGACCCAATTTGGACCGGTCGCGCTGTTTGGGGCGGTGGTGCTCGCTGTTGCAGGTTCCCTTTTGCCGGTTCGCAAGTTGATATCCGAACGGGTAGCGCTTGTTGCCATGCGCCTGCCCATTGTTGGCCCTCTTGTCCGCAACAATGGCCTTGCGCGCTATCTCTCCAGTTTGGCCATGCTCTTGCAGAATGGCACCAAGATGGCGCAGGCACTGTCCTTGGCCGCCGAAAGCGCAGCAGTGCCTGCCATGACCAATCGCTTGGCACGGGTTTGCGGCGACGTTTCTGCCGGCAAAAGATTGCCGCAGGCCCTTCACGACACAGGGCTGTTTGACAGTCGGACCTTGTCACTGATTGCAGTTGGCTATGACGCAGGGAAATTGCCGCAGGTCGCAGCGAAAGCCGCTGCGTTGATTGAGATGGCATCACGTAAGCGATTGGACAGGGTCATCGCTGTTTTGACACCTTCGCTCACTATCGTCATGGGGCTGGCTGTTGGAGGACTTGTTGTCTCGGTCATGACTGCACTGTTGGCCATCAATGAGCTTGCCGTTCAATGAAGAAAGATAAAACCGACGGCTTCACATTGGTTGAAATGCTTGTGGTGCTGGTGATCGCCGCACTTGCGTTGTCGGTGTTGGCAAGCAATCCGTTCGGCCGCCCGCGACCTCAATCAGCAGCCGCTCTGGCCCGGCAAATAAGCGTGGCAATAGCAGCACTGGAGGCAAGGGCGCTGTCAACAGCGTCTTCTCTAAGTGTCGTTGTCGATGTCGCCACACACGCTGTCATCATCGGCCAAAATCGGATCGACTTGCCGCCGAATGTGAGGCTCTCAGTCAAGACCGGAGCCGAGTTGATCGTTGAAGATGGCAAGGGAATGATCGTCTTCTTTCCGGACGGAACATCAAGCGGTGGCGAGATTATTCTGGGCGAACCGTCTGGTCCGGTCTCAATCGTCCGCGTCAACTGGATTACCGGTGCGGTGGACCTCATTGGAGCGGCATCATGAAGCCAATGTGCGCGAATGGTCACGACGATGGTTTCACTCTGCTTGAGACACTGGTGGGGTTGGTCTTGCTCGCCGTGGCGACAACCATGTTCGCACAATCCGTCTCAGCTGCGTCAGCGCAGTTGTCGGCGGCCGACCGGTTGGCCGACGCGTCTTTTCTCGGAGCCAAGCTGATGGCCGAGACCGATGTTCAGTCGCCTGAAGTGGTCAAAGGCCTGGATGCGGCGACACGTCTGAATTGGCGGCGCTCGGCAGTTGTTGTGGACTATAAATCTGACGACGGCTCTGATCCTGTCCTGTTGGTCACAGTTGAAATATTCAGGTCAATGGCTGAGCCGCCAATTCTTCAATTGCACTCAGCTATCATCACCCCGGTATGGCCATGAAAGTTGTCTCGCCCAAAGTTTGCGCCGATCCCGAAGCTGGCTTTTCACTGGTTGAAGTTCTTGTAACTCTTGTTTTGGTTTCAGTTATGGCAACTGCCATGGCCGCAATGACCGGTCAGTTTCGCCAATTGATCAAAAACACAGATCGCAATGGCGACAAAATGGCCCTGCAGGCGGCAACACGCTACATGACAAGGCAACTGGAACAGGCAGAAGCGATGCAGATTGATGGGAAAAATGGTGGTTCTTCGCCTTACATGACTGGCGAGATCAACAAAGTGAACTTTGTCGCCAACATTCGACTGGGTGCAATCAGCTATGGACTTCGCAACTTGGAATTTGAATTGACTGACGGTGAAAAATTGGTGCAGTCGAACGCCCTTCGCCGTCAGTCTGTCGAAGCAAACGCACTGAAGTTAGAACCGGCAGTCGTGTTGGATGGCGTTCAAGCGCTCGAGTTTGGCTACTTTGGCAGCGTCACTGACGGAGAAGCGCCAGCATGGCATGACAGTTGGAGCGCAGTCGCACGTCTGCCACAAGCAATTTCTGTGACTGTAAAACAGTCTCGTAAAGATAATCAGTTTCTGACTGCGCGCGGAGTTGCCTTGCTGTCAGCGCAATGAGCGACGTTTATCGCTGAACTTTGTAAACCAGATCTGCATCCAGTCCTTCACCCTGTTGCTTGGCGTCCCGACCGAACGACACGATCGTGGTGCCTTGATCAGGCAATGACGTGTATGAGAATGGCTTGCCCCATCCGTCTTTGATCAAAGAATCGGATTTCAGGTAGGGGCCGTTCCAACCTGCCGCATCTGCCGGTGCAGTGACCAAAGCGGCAAGCCCGGCGTCCTGAGAAGGGTAAGAGCCAACGTCGAGATAATAGAGATCAAGTGCACTCGCGATGTTTGCCATTTGGGTTTGGGTCGTGTTGACTTTGGCGGTGCCGAGGTAACGAAGCACTTGCGGCGTCACAAGTCCCGCAACCAAAGCGATAATCGCCAAGACCACCAACAGTTCAACGAGCGTAAAACCGGCATCCCGATCTTCATCCCGCATCCTGTGTCTGTATTGAACGCCGGATTGCATCGTCATGGCCATCGCTCCAGCAACCAGCAGAACATTATTGAGGCACCCAGAAACGGTGCGAAGGGAATGCATTTTTGGCGCAGATTTCCGCCCTCGGCCACTGTCAGTGCCGAAGCAAATGCCAGCCCGGCCAAGCTGGCGGTGAAAAGAAACAACGGCAGCAGAACCGGGTTCAACCAGATTGCGCCAGCCGCGCTCAATTTGACATCGCCCATGCCAAGCCCGATTCTGCCGGTAAAGCCTTGGTGGGCCATGCGCAGCATCCAGATAGCACCGCCGAACGTTGCGCCGGAAAATAGCTGTGGACCAACGAGCCCCGAACTTGTCAGCGCCCAATACAGGGTGCCGGCCATTGCAATTGCGATCGTAAAATGGTCCGGCACCCGCATGTGCCTGAAATCGTGAATGGCCACCGCTGCCAACGCCGTTGCCAGAAATGCGGTAAAGCTGGCTTCAATCAACATGTCAGTATTTCAGCCGGTTCAGGTCTCGCTGCAGCTGCGTGTCGCCTTTGCGCCGGACCGTCAGCGCGGTATTGAAGTTCAATTTCTGACGG
>JANMQE010000736.1:0-4076 GCA_031370195.1 Phyllobacteriaceae bacterium | reverse complement strand
TGCCCGGTGCGCCCCTGTGGATCGGCGCCAGAAACGTTGAAATAGCGCAGTGCCGTGAACCTGAAATCATGGGCGGCTGCGGCGTCTTTCAACATCCACTCTGTCATCAACTTGGAGCGGCCGTACGGCGATTCGGGGACAGTGGCCGCAGCTTCAGTGACCGGATCGCTGCTGACACTGCCGTAGACGGCAGCGGTGGACGAGAAGATGAATTTGTCAATTTTGCTTTTGAGTGCTTGTTCGATCAAGAGTCGCGATTTTACGGTGTTGTTGTCGTAGTAGGTAAGCGGGTCCGCTACGGAATCGGGCACGACAACCGAGCCTGCAAAATGGATGATGGCTTCTATTTGATGTCGAGCCAAAAGTGCACCTACAAATGCGGGATCCCCTACATCGCCAACTTCAAGTGCAGCTTCGGGCGCGACTGCCCAGTCAAAACCCGTTGACAGGCGATCAACAACGACCACTTTTTCTCCAGCATCCAGCAGCCTCCAGACCATATGGCTGCCGATGTAGCCCGCGCCGCCTGTCACCAGAATTGCCATTCAAGGTTCCCGCATTTCCCAAACTGACGTGTCAAGGACTGCACTATCAACGCAAAAGACAAATAAAATGAAAAGCGTTGTCGACAAATCGCTCCTCGATGCGCCGGGACCAAGAACGCTGCCGCTATTCCTCGCGGAAAGCGCGGGAAAAAGAGTCTGTTATCGGGCGGGCGAGATACTCTGCAAATGTCCTGTCACCCGTCGAAATGAACACCTCAACCGGCATGCCCGGGAACACCTGATCAGCAGCAATTTCGGGTGGCAACTTGTCAATGCGCAGTCTGACGGCGTAGTACGCTTGGCGCGTCGCTTCGTCGATCAAGCTATCGGGCGAAATGAAGGTGACTTTTCCTGCGACTTCAGGTGTCGAGCGGGCGTTCAGGGCAACGAAGCGGAGACGCGCATCCTGACCAATGCGTATGGCATCGACCTCCAGCGGGTTCATTTTTGCTTCAACAATCAAGTCGCTTGTCGTCGGCAAGAGTTCAAGCAACGTCTCGCCGGGCCGCACGACGCTGCCCTTGCTGTTGATGTTCATGCGAATGACGATGCCATCAACCGGCGCGCTGACAACCGTGCGGTCAAGCACGGACCTTGCAGCAATGATCTGCTCGTCAAAGTCAGTCTCTTGACGCCTGATGTCGGTCAGATCTTTGGAGGCCTGTTCGATCCGTTGCGTTGCCGCCCGTTCAATCTGTTGTTTGGCTTCGACAATCTGGGTTTTTGCGCTTGCAATGTTGGAGGTGACCGAACCGATCTGCCCCAGCAATTCCGCTTGATTGCGCATCAATGCCGTGAATTGTGAGCGGTCGGTCAGACCCTTGTCCAAGAGCTTCTTTTTGCGCAAGATCTCATCATCGACGATAGCCAACTGATCGTCAGCAGCCTTTTTCTGTGCGTCCAGTCCAGAAATTGATTCTTGAAGGGCTGCCACTCTTTGCTGCAAAATGCCGATTTCAGACTTGTGACGGCGCAGGCCGTTGAGGAAATCATTGGTTTGTTCGCTGACGATTTCAACAATGTCCGGATCGGTTGAAGTCTTCAGTGCCGGCGCGAATACCAGTTCCGTTTTGCCATCCCGCTCGGCCTTGAGACGCTCGGCGCGCGCTTGAAAAGACGATTTGGCTTTGGTCAACCTGTTCAGTTGGGTTTGTGGCACCGTCTGGTCAAGTTTGTACAACGGCACCCCAGCTTTCACGCGTTCGCCTTCATGCACCAGAACTTCTTCAATGTTCCCGCCTTCCAAATGTTGAATTGGCAGGTTTTTCCCGGCAGCGGCAATAACGCCTGAAGCAATCGCTGCGCCGTCGAGTGGTGCCTTCACGCCCCAGATGCCGAACGCCAGCAGAAATGCAGCAACGGTGCCATACGACACCCACGCGATCTTGCGTGTTGACGTGGGAACATCGCGTGCCCATTCGGAATAGTCTGACGTGGCGGTCATTGCAGTTTATCCTGCGCAGTCGGGCTCATGTTTGGCAGCGATCGCGGCTGCGCCTGTGCAGCTGCCTGCTGCTTTTGGATGAACTCCCGCAGTTTGGCATTTTGCTTTTCAACAATGATTTCACGCGGGCCGAAATCCTCAATCTGGCCATCGCGGATGATCATCAAACTGTCGAGCTTATCCGCGCTGGTCTTGCGCTGTGTGACCATTACCACGGTAATACGATCAGCTTTTGCCTGCTGAAGGGCTCTTTCCAACGCCGCATCACCCTCTGCATCGAGGTTCGAGTTTGGCTCGTCCAGTATCAAAATCTTTGGAGTGCCATAGAATGCTCTGGCAAGCCCGATGCGCTGGCGTTGGCCTCCCGAAAGGGTCATCCCGCCCGGCCCGAGCAGCGTGCCGTAGCCGCCAGGCAGCGCCAGTATCATATCATGGACTTGCGCCTTCATGGCGGCCGCAACGATGCTTTCATCAGTGCCGTCCGGTGCAAAACGCGAGATATTTTGTGCAACGGTGCCGGGAAGCAAATCCGCGTCTTGCGACAAGTAGCCGACGAACTTCCCAAGCCTGTCGCGATCCCACTGGCGCAAGTCAGCCTTATCGATGCAGACGTTGCCTTGCGTTGGCTCTATTGCCCCGCAGATCAGCCGGGCAAGGGTGGATTTTCCGGCACCGCTTGGACCTATCAAACCTACAGACGTTCCAGCAGGTATCCGGAAGTTCAGCCGCTTGATGAGCGGCTCGGAAGCTTTCCTACTCTGCGGCACATAGATCAGGTTCTCAGCCTGGATTTCGCCCACCGGGTCAGGCAGCCCCGTTTTGGGTGTAGAAGCAAGATCGACTCTTGCCAGTGATTTCTTGAGCCTGTCCCATGCGAGCCGCGCATCAAATATCTGGCGCCAGCCACCCACGAGCTGATCGATCGGTTGCAATGCGCGACCTGATACCATGCTGGTGGCGAAGATCATGCCCGCTGTCATCTGACCGCCGACAACCAGCCATGCCCCAAGGCCCATAATGGCTATCTGCAGCAACAGGCGAATTGAGCGGGACAGGCCGCCATACCAAGCGTTGATTGAAGTTGTTTCATCAACGGAGCGCAGGGCGTCAGCTTCAGCCTTGCCCCAAATTGCAACCGTGTTGCGTGCCATGCCCATGGCGCGGATTGTTTCGGCGCTGCGGGTAAAGGCTTGCGCAGATGCCATCGCCTTCATTGCATTTTCTGCTGTTTTCTTGCCGGACTCTTCGACGCCGTGCTGGTTTGCCCATGCAACGAGAGCAACCAGCACAAGGCCTGCAACAGTCAGCGCGAAGACGTACATATGGATGTAGGCGAGCAAAAGGAGGAACACGGGGACAAAAGGCAGATCAAACAGGCTTTGCAGTATGCGCGAACTAACAAAATTGCGCACCATGGCCAGGTCACGCAATGGCTGCGTATCACCCAATTCGGCGTTCGGGCTTTGCGCGCCAGCAAGAAACGCTGTCGCGCCCAGTTCGCTTTCCAGTCTGACGGCCAACCTGGAGGCATATAGCTGGCGGAAGACTTCGAGCAATCCAAGCACAACAACTGCGGCAAGCGTGATTATGGACAGGAATATCAGCGTGTTCAGGCTGGACGACGGCAAGACACGATCATAAACCTGGAGCATGTAAATCGGCTGCGTCAGCAACAGGATGCTGATGACAAACGAGATGATACCGATGTCGATCATGCCTCGAAGCAAGAATTTTTTGACAGTTTCTATTTTCATTGGATTGCCTGAACCGACTGCTTGAGTATCGCATCGCATTGTTTCAGGGCAGCTTCTAGCACATGAACCTGCAAAAAGTTGAAAACTGCGACTTGCTTCATATGTTTTTGTCAACCCAGCTGACCAAGCGATCCGCCGCGACAGCGATGTCATCCAGTTTTCTGTTGAAACAGATGCGGAAGAAGTCGTCCGTTCCACTGCCAAATGCTGCCCCCGGGGCGACGCCGATGTTGGCGTGATCGACCATAGAAAATGCCGCCTTTACAGAGTCTTCGACGCCATTCAGCTTGAAGAACAGGTAGAACGCTCCTGCTGGCGGTGATGCTTGCGCTT
>JANMQE010000689.1:0-1796 GCA_031370195.1 Phyllobacteriaceae bacterium | reverse complement strand
CCCGGTGCCAACTCCGACTCCGCCTGCCGCAACATGTTCCCCGCCATGGAGCCGCTGCCCTGCGCGACGTTTGAGGACGCGTTCAATGCCGTCGAGACCGGCAAGGCGGATCTGGCCATGATCCCGATCGAGAACACGCTTGCCGGGCGCGTTGCCGACATTCATCATTTGTTGCCGGTATCGAAATTGCACATCATCGGCGAGTATTTCCTGCCGATCCATTTCCAGCTGATGGTCGTCAAGGGCGCAAGCCTGTCTGACATCAAGTCGGTGCACAGCCACGTCCATGCGCTCGGCCAATGCCGCAAGATCATCCGAAAGCACCGCTGGAAAGCCGTCGTCGAAGGCGATACGGCAGGTGCGGCGCGTGTTGTCTCCGAGGCAGCCAACAAGAGCATGGCCGCGCTCGCCCCGCGTCTGGCTGCCGGACTTTATGGACTTGATATCATTGATGAAGATGTCGAGGATTCCGAAAACAACGTCACCCGGTTCGTTGTGCTGTCAAAGGAAAAGCGCTGGGCCGAGCGCACCAAGCCAACTGATGTGACCATGACCACCTTCGTGTTCAAGGTTCGCAACGTCCCGGCCGCGCTCTACAAAGCCATGGGTGGTTTCGCCACTAACGGCGTCAACATGACAAAGCTGGAAAGCTATCAACTGGGCGGCGAATTCACGGCCACGCAGTTCTTCTCCGATATCGAAGGGCATCCGGACGACAAAAACGTCGCACTGGCGCTTGAGGAACTGGCGTTTTTCTCGACAGAGGTGCGGATTGTGGGGGTCTATCCGCAGGCGATGATCCGGTAGGACTCAAGCCGCCTTGGCGTTTATATCAAAATCAAAGTTAATGGTTTCGTACGGAAATACGACGCCGTCTTTCTCGCGGTCGATCACACCCGCATTGAACAGCTCAGTTATGTCATTGTGCACGCCCTTATATTCCCGTCCGACACGGCGGGCGATTTCGCGGTATCCCAGCGGACCTTGGCCAGCCATGGCGCGGATGATGTCGAGGCGCTTGGGGGCGAGAATGCGATGCATGAGGTCATAAGTCGGGAAGCTGAGTCCGGGTGTGGCGTCGGGCTGGTTGTTTGCCAAAGCGGTATGCACCGCTTCTATGGCATCAGTCAGACTTTGAACGCGGATCGTCAGTATGTTCTCGTTCACGGCTCGTATCCTTCCACATCCTTGGTAAAGTCAGCAATCAGCGTGGCCAAGTCCGAAAACCTGTAGGGTTTCTCGATATCTCCAACGTGTCTGTGATCGCCTTTTCCCCGTTCATTGTCATACCGCAGCACGCAGACATCGTTGACCACATAGGCGAACCGGTATTTGAAATGATGCGTGCTGCACTTCAATGGAGTTGGCAAGCGCCAAGCGATCAGTTCGATGAATGTTACTTCCGTGATCGGCACACGGCGGCGCAGCAGAAGTTCAGCCTTCATGATGGTGTTGATAACATCAGATACAGTCGATGTAAACGACTACATCAATTTTTCAACCCAATCCCGGATCAGCAGATTCGCAATCGCCCCGCTTGGCGGCAGTCGCCAGCCATCGGGGTGAGTGCCCGCAAGCATCAGGCGCACTTCGTCGCGCGAATACCAGCCGCCGGCCTCCAACTCGGCAGCATCCAGCGTCAGAACATCGCTCAGCGCCTCGGCAAAGCAGCCGATCATCAGCGAATGCTGGAACGGCCATGGCTGGCTGGCGTGGTAGGTGACCTTGCCGGTTTGAATGCCCGCCTCTTCGAGCGTCTCGCGGCGCACGGCCTCTTCAATGGATTCGCCCGGCTC
>JANMQE010000688.1:0-3058 GCA_031370195.1 Phyllobacteriaceae bacterium | reverse complement strand
CCGGTTCGCGCTGACGGTGCGTTCGCCGACATCCGGCAACGCGCCGCCGTCGTCGACATCCTTGGTGAATGCACTGCTCATGATGGGAAACCACTTCCGAATTATGTCGAGGTGACAGCCTGGCAGCACATCGTGCAGCCGCTTTGCGATACTGTCAAACGCTGCTTACGAAGATAAGTTGCTTGTGCCGTATTGAGACAGTTTGTTTGGCATTATTTGTGCTGCGTCAGCGCAGATGGAGTGCTCAGATGCGTCGACGCGGATTTCTGATTGGTATCGGGACATGTTTGGCAATGCCTTATCTTGCGGGTCGCGCAAATGCGCAGGCATTGCACAACGCTTCAATGCGCGGATCAATCAATCCGATAGACTTCGGCTTCCTCCCCGACGCGCCGAATGACCAGTCACGCAAGTTTGTCAAGATTCTCGCAGCAGCGTCATTGACAAACCAGCCGGTGTTTTTGCCATCGGGAACCTATGTGATTTCGAACATTGCCTTGCCGAAGCGCGTTCGCATCACCGGCGTTCCAGGTGCCTCGCGCATTGTCTATGGTGGCGATGGCTTTCTGTTTGCGGCAGAAAGCACAGAGATTTTGCTCATCGATGGCGTGACATTCGACGGTGCCAACCGCGGGCTTGGCGATCAAGCTCAGGGCTTGATTGAGGCGCGGCGTGTGCCGAAGGTCAAAATCGACACGTGCGAAATCTTCGGCAGCGTAAAGCATGGTATAGTGCTTGAAGGTTCGGCTGGACGGGTCGAGCGGACTTCCATTTCCGGTGCCGCTGACGCTGGGATTTGGAGCGTAGAGGGGGCGGGTGTGACGATTGCGGACAACAGTGTGACTGACTGCGCCAACGGCGGCATACTTGTGCATCGCTGGGCGGACGCGGAAGACGGCACTATTGTGTCTGGCAATCGGGTGGAACGGATCGGTTCCCGCTCCGGCGGAACCGGGCAAAATGGCAATGGCATCAATGTCTTCCGCGCCGCAAATGTGCAAGTCAGTGGCAATCAGATTTCAAACTGTGACTTCTCGGCCATCCGCTGCAATTCGGCGAGCAATGCGCTGATCTTCGGTAATACATGCCGGAATTCGGGCGAGACGGCGATTTATTCGGAGTTCAAATTTGAGGGCTCGGTGATTGCCGATAATATCGTGGATGGCGCGGCAAATGGTATTTCGGTGGTGAACTTCAACGAGGGCGGTCGGCTGGCCACAGTGTCTGGAAACATTGTGCGAAATCTCACCGGTGAAGGCCCCTATCGATCTGAAGGTCTCGGGTTCGGCAACGGCATTTCCGTCGAGGCCGATACAACCGTTACAGGCAACACCATTGACGGTGCGCCTGGAATTGGCATTGCACTCGGCTGGGGGCCTTATCTTCGCAATGTCGCTGTCACCGGAAACATGATCAGAAACGCAAATGAAGGTGTCGCCGTTTCCGTCGCTGAGGGGGCTGGAAAAGCGGTGATCACCGGCAATGTGTTTGACAACATGAAGACCGGTTCAGTGTTCGGCCATGCCTGGGACAAGATTGTTTCCGGCGACATGGCCAAGCATGGCAATCAGGGGTATGAGAATGTGACAGTCGAGCGCAATGAGGCCAGTTGACTTTCGTCTTTTCCACTGAACGAAAGATGACCTATTCGACGTGATTTCCCTGCAGGCGGGCGAGATCCATCTGCATCTGGCACAGGATGTTTTCCTGCGCGTCGAGAGTTTTCAGGCGCGTGATGCAGGCGTGCAGTGCTTCGAGGGATTCTTCGGCCATATCCGACATCAATGTGTCTGCCATATCCAGTGGCCTGACAGAATTATCAGCTGAACTCATGTAGCGCGTGCGCAGACCATTCCGCTCAGCCCGGACTTCGCTGATCACTTCTTCAAGGCTCTTGTCGAGCCGCTCGATGCGCAGGTCATCATTCTTGTGATCGCGTTCCGGATTGCGTGTCTTGAATGCCGTTGATGTCATGTCTGCCTCCTGAATCGAAACGCGCCGCGAGGTGTCCGCCATTCCTGCAATGACGTTGTCTTCTCAGCGCAGATTCTGAATTGTGCACGAGGATTGTTAAGCAAAAATTGCAACCCACGAAGAAGCGCAACCAAATGTACGCAAAAATTGCAAACAGTTGCTGTCAAAGTGCCGGCAACAGGCAAATGTGATTTTTCCGGCCTCACATCAGCACACCCGTGGGCCTGAACCTGCCCACCTCAATCCCGTTCCAATTACTGAACGCCTTGTTTGCCGCAATGCGGTAGCGCTCACCCAAATCATCTTTGTTGAACAATTTGGCCAGCACCGCGTTCGCCATGGCGATCACACCGCGCTCGGCGCCGTCGTCACATTTGATGGCGATGCCTAGGCCCTGCTCGGGAATGGCAAGGGCAAAAACGCCCTCTGCACCATATTTGGCGAAGACGCGGCCGGGTGCGGTTTGCATGATTTCAGTACAGGCGCGGTTGGTTCCGGCGACATGCCACGGCTCTGCCATGCAGGCGTCGACCAAACGGCGGGCGGCTTTGGCGCGTTCAGGGCCAAGTCCAGTGCCGGTCGCCATTCTGGCGAAACCGTACGCCAAATCTTGCAACGGGATCGCATAAGTCGGGATCGAGCAGCCGTCGGTGCCGCATTGATCACTTGAATGCTGAGCGCCGGTGACACTTTCCATGGCGTCGCGGACGGCATCCTGAACCTTGTGGCCGAGCGCGACATAGCCGTTTGTATCGAAATCCTCGTGGCAGGCAAAGCAAAGGAAGCCTGCATGTTTGCCGGAACAATTGTTGTGAACAGGCAGTGGTTTCTTGCCTTGGCTGACGAAGTCGATCAATCCTGCCCGGTCAAACGGCCAGTGCGCACCGCATTCAAAGGCTTCTTCAGTGATACCTGCCCGTGCCAGCATTGTGCGGGCGGTTTCGATGTGGCCCTCTTCGCCGGAATGGGACGCACAAGCCAGCGCCAACTCACGGTTTGCGAACATGTAGGCGTCGGCCGCGCCGCTTTCGACCAGTGGCAATGCCTGAATGGCCTTGATAGCGGAGCGCGGAAAAACCGGGCG
>JANMQE010000684.1:0-1623 GCA_031370195.1 Phyllobacteriaceae bacterium | reverse complement strand
GCCCAACTTCAGAGCGGAACAATATTTGTAATTATTTCAATTATTTGGCTGAGATAAACCGCAACACCTTCGACCCTCGGCGCTGCCCCTCATCCGGTCTTCGGCCACCTTCTCCCCGCAAACGACGGGGAGAAGGGAAGGCTCCAACCTTCAGGAAACCGAAAATTTGAGCAGCTTGATGGCGTTGAAGTCCTGCACGCCGCCGCCGACGCGCTTGGTTGTGTAGAACAACACATACGGCTTGGCGGAAAACGGATCGCGCAGGATGCGCACACCGACGCGGTCGACCACCAGATAACCGCGCTGGAAGTTGCCGAAGGCAATCGGCGTGGCGCTGGCCGCAATGTCCGGCATGTCCTCGGCCTCCACCAGCGGGAAGCCCATAAGCTGCGCCTGCGCGCCCGCTACTGCCGGTGGCTGCCAGAGGTAGTTGCCCTGCGCATCCTTCAGCTTGCGCACCACGGCTTGGCTCTTGCGGTTCATCACCCAGGTGCCGTTCTGGCGATAGCCGGCTTTGAGCGCATACATCGTGTCGATCAGAATGTCCGACGGATTGGATGCAGGCAGCGCACCTGCAACACCCGTGGCGATGTAGCCAAGATTGCCCCACGTCCAGGATGCTTCCGCCACGTTGGCGTAGCCAAGGAAGCCTTTCGGCTTGTTGATGCCGTCACCGGTTATAAACGCCGTGCCCTCCTGCTCGGCGAACACCGCCTCAACTTCGGCGGCGATCCACTGGTCCATATCCACAGCCGCATCGTCGAGCAGCGACACCGTCGCCGCCGGCATGGCGTAAAGCTCCATCGCCGGAAACTGCAACTCCGCCAGTGTCGGCGTAACCGATTGCGTGCGTGCCGCAGTTTCTGCCGACCAGCCTGCCGAGAAGCCGGATATGGCAAACGGCTTTTTCAAAATGCCCGCCGATATCTGCCGCACGGTCGAAATCGCCCGGATGGGCGACAGCTGCGACATGCGCTTGCCGATCTCGGTTTCCATTTCGGTCGGCACAAGATAGCCGCCATCAGAAGCGGTGCCGACAGACATGGCCTTGGCTTCCAGCTGGTTCAGCGCCCGCTCGTCGCCGCGCCGCACATAGGCGTCGAAGGCGCTCTTGTGCTCGCTCGGCTGGGCAATCCCCGGCCGGTCGCGGCCAAGCGGCGGACGGCTGTTCTTCACCGTCAGCTGATCCATGGCGCGCGAGATGCGGTCCACTTTCTCCGTGGTAAGAACATCAGCCGACATGCGCTTTTCAATCTCGCCCAGTCGGTCGTCATTGGCCTCCTTGAACGCCTCGAACGCATTCATGAATTCGTCGAACGCCCCGGTCACATCATCGCCAAGCGCTTTGGTTTCCGGTGCAGAATGTGTTTCAGTTCCCAGCATGGGATGGTCCTTTCATTGCAAGCGACGACGCGGCATTTCTGATGCGCGTTGCCAGTCTTGCTGTGGGTTGCTCTGCGGCCTCGCGCTCGCGTTTCACTTTGGCAAAACCGCGCGCAATCACCCCGCGCGCCTCGCCTCTCGAAAGCCCGGCATCCCGCCTGAGCCAAGTTTCAAATTCGCGCGTGGTCGGAAAAGGCGCTGTCGTCTTCACCTCGCTGACACGCGCAGCGGGAAGCATCG
>JANMQE010000667.1:0-5234 GCA_031370195.1 Phyllobacteriaceae bacterium | reverse complement strand
ATAAGATCCTGCTGCTGCTCTTCCAGTTCGCCAAGCCGCGTTTTGAGATCCTTTTCCATGCGCAGTTCGCGCATTTGCGACATGGCAAAATTTGCCGCCGACTGGCTGTTGGCCTCTTTCTCCATTGCCAGTTTTTCGGACAGAGCGGCAATTTCGCCTTCCTGCCGCTCAACATCGCCTGTCGCCACTGATATCGCTGATTTCAGATTGGCCACTTCCCGCAACAGGCTCTGGATCATCGTGTTGTGTTCAAGCGCCTTCTGCTTGAACGCGATGTTTTCCTCGGTTACGCGCAGCGCACGGGATTCCGCAGATGTCAGCTTGTGCATCAGCTCATTGCTGTAGCCCTGCGCCTGACCATATTGAGATTCCAGCGAAGACAACAACGCTTGCGACTGGCTGTATTTGTCGCGGGCGATGCGCAATTCATCTTCAAAACGCGCCGCAAGCGGCCTGTAATGTTCGACCTCTGTCTTCAATTCGGCAATCTGGCGTTCCGAACCGTCCTTCTTCCGCTTCACTTCAACAAGTTCAACGGATTGAGTGGTGCTTTTCTCGACCAGATTTTTCAACAACGGCTGCAATGTCGCAGCGCGTGCACTCAGCGTCTCAATCTGCGCCGACCAATTGGCAAATGCCGCGAACTCGCAGCTGATCTCAATCGACTGCTGCTTGATCGAGTTCATCAGGTTTTCGAGTTCGCTGCTCTCAGACTCGTCCTCATCCAGATTGAGAGCAACGACCGGCTCCTGTTCAAGATCGCCCAAATCCACGTCGTCAAAGGCGAATTCCGCCTCCTCGTCAACAGGCGCATCGGCCTTGGAGACGTCACGGCTGCGTCGCGACAAAAACTCAAGCATTTCAACCACCTTTTTGGGAATTACTCAGCGTAATGATTGGTTAAGATTTCACAGCCACCGCGATTTGTCCAGACGGGATATGGGTGCGCAGTAGCGAAATGCAGGACAAAAACAACCTGGCGAGTCAACTTGATTGCCTGTGATCATGATCTGAATGCTCCAACCCGGACAGGACATCCGCAATTTGGAACAGACTTGCGTTTTCTGGAATTTTCCTTCCAAATCATTGCAAGCAATTTGCGACAGACAGGACAAGCATGAAACCGCCGCGCGACTATCAGACCTTGAAAACACTGATCATGGAGCGCAAGCCCGACCTGCCCAAGCGTCTGGCACAAGTCGCAGTCTTCGCGCTCGACAACCCCGACGAAATCGCCTTCGGCACCGCAGCCTCGATTGCCGAAAGTTCCGGCGTGCAACCTTCTACATTGGTGCGTTTTGCACAAGCCATCGGTTACGACGGGTTTTCTGATTTGCAGACTGTGTTCCGCGAGCGGCTGCGCGAGCGCGGATCGAGCTATGACGACCGGCTGGAAACCATAGTCGAGACGATGGGCGAGAATGGCGTCAACAAGATCTTCTCCGGCGTCATCGCCGCAGCGAGCGCTTCCATTGACACAATGGTTTCTCGCGTGTCGGCGCAAACGTTCGAAGATGCGGTAAAACTGCTTGCAGGTGCCGAGACAATTTACCTGTTGGCGCAAAGGCGCTCGTTTCCGGTCAGCACCTATCTGGCCTATGTGTTGGGCAAGATGAAGGTGCCCAACCAGCTTGTCTCCTCTCCCTTTGGCATCGAACCGGAGATGATGGATTTTGCCTCCCGCAAAGATGCCGCACTGGCGGTTTCCTTTGCCCCTTACTCCTCAGGCACTGTCGACCACGCGCGTATTCTGGAGCGCGCCGGCGTGCCGATTGTTTCAATCACCGACAGCGCATTTTCGCCGCTGACACCAATGTCAAAACTTTGGTTTGAAATCGCAGAAAGCGATTTTGCCGGGTTCCGCTCAATCACAGCAACCATGGCACTGGCCAACGCGATTGCCATCGGCATCGGCGAGGAACGGCGGCGGCTCCGGCTGCCTTGAGGCATGAAGAAGGCCCGCATCGATAGGCAATGCGGACCCTCAAAATGATTTGACGCGACTTCAGCCGATTTTGACCGGCTTGCCTGTCTGATGTGATTTCGTTGCAGCATCGGCCAGTACAAGGGCCAACAGCCCATCATGGCCCGAAGGATTGGGCGAAGTCTTGTTTTCAATCGCATCAATAAACGCGTTGATCTCGTTCTGGTAAGCCGGATTGTAGCGCTCCAGAAAGAAGTTCTGCACCGGATCGGCGGTGACGCCCGCCGCAGATGCAAACTGCACCGTGGTCTCGTGCACATTGCCAGCCGAAAGCAGGCCTTTCGAGCCGTGAACCTCAATGCGCTGGTCATAACCGTAAGTGGCGCGGCGCGAGCAGGAAATCTGGCAAATCTTGCCGGACTTCGTCTTCAGCAGCACGGCCGCCGTATCCACATCACCAGCCTTGCCAATTGCCGGATCAACCAGCGACGAGCCAACGGCGTGCACTTCAACGGGCTCTTCGCCAAGCAGAAAGCGGGCCATGTCCAGATCGTGAATCATCATGTCGCGGAACAGGCCGCCGGACCGCTCAATGTAAGAAACCGGAGGTGCGCCCGGATCGCGCGAGAGAATCGTGACCAGTTCGACATTGCCGACAACACCGGCATCAATCCGCTTCTTCAGACTGCCGAAATGATGATCAAAACGACGGTTGAAACCAACCATCAGGGCAACGCCGGTTTTCTCAACCAGCTTCAACGTCTTCTCGACGCGCTTGACATCCAAGTCTACCGGCTTCTCACAGAATATCGCCTTCCCCGCTTTGGCGGCGCGCTCAATCAGGTCGGCATGGGTATCGGTCGGCGTGCAAATGACAATCACGTCAACGTCTTTTCCGTTGATGATCTTGTCCATGTCGCGGATTTCCGCGCCGGTTGCATCCGCAAGCGACTTGGCAGCTTCCGGAAACGGATCATAGAGCGCCACAAGTTTGGCGCGCGGATTGGTGGCAATGTTCTTGCCATGGACCTGACCGATACGGCCAGCTCCCAAGAGCCCAAAACGCAGCATGGTATTTCTCCTGAAACGGGGGGGTTTTGAGAATGGAACATAAATTCTGAATTGACAAGCAAACGGAATTTATGTTTCATTTCGACACTCATAATCTC
Organism: Phyllobacteriaceae bacterium; assembly: GCA_031370195.1. GTDB lineage: Bacteria > Pseudomonadota > Alphaproteobacteria > Rhizobiales > Rhizobiaceae > JANMEX01. The sequence continues at coordinate 2,141 of JANMQE010000667.1, read as the reverse complement.
TAATGACGCAAACGTCCAGAGGCATTATAGCGACTGGACCGGCGCGATGAAGGAATCCCTCATGTTTGCAAAAGAGAGCCATGCGCTGGACGTCATAGCCATAGGCCGGTCCTCTGTTGACCTCTACGGCCAGCAAATCGGATCGCGGCTCGAAGACATTGCAACATTCTCCAAATCCGTCGGCGGCTGCCCGGCCAACATCGCCATCGGCACCGCAAGACTCGGTCTCAAGTCCGGCCTGATCACCGGCGTTGGCAAGGAGCAGATGGGCCGCTTCATCATCGAGCAATGCGCCCGCGAAGGCGTGGCAACTGAGGGCATCAAGATCGACCCTGAGCGGCTGACGGCACTGGTCCTGCTGGCCGTGGAAGACGAGGGCGTTTCGCCGATGATCTTCTACCGCCCCGACTGCGCAGACATGGCCATTGATGAAAATGATGTGGATGAAGCCTTCGTCAAATCCTCCAAATCAGTTCTTGTTTCCGGCACCCATTTTTCGCGCCCGAACACCGAAGCCGCCCAACTTAGGGCAATGAAGATTGCCAAGGCCAATGGCGGCAAGGTGGTGTTCGATATTGATTACCGCCCGAACCTCTGGGGCCTTGCGGGTCATGACGCCGGGTTTGAACGCTACGTGAAATCCGACGCCGTATCCGACCGTCTGAAAACTGTGCTGCCTGACTGCGACCTGATTGTCGGCACGGAAGAAGAAGTGCTGATCGCCTCCGGCGAAGACACTTTGCTGGCTGCACTGAAAACCATCCGCTCACTCTGCACCGGTACGATTGTACTAAAGCGCGGTGCCAGGGGCTGCATCGTTTACGACGGGCAAATCTCCGACGATCTGGAAGACGGCATCGTCGGTGATGGCTTTCCAATCGAAATCTACAACGTGCTTGGCGCAGGCGATGCGTTCATGTCCGGCTTTCTGCGCGGCTGGCTGCGCGGCGAGGACCACAAGACATCGGCAACTTGGGCCAATGCCTGCGGTGCGTTTGCGGTCTCGCGCCTCCTCTGCTCGCCCGAATACGCGACTTGGGAAGAGCTCAGCTACTTCCTCAAGAAGGGTTCCAAACATCTTGCCCTGCGCAAGGACGAAGACATCAACCATATCCATTGGGCAACCACGCGGCGCGGCGACATCCCGTCCATGATGGCACTCGCCATCGACCACCGCATGCAGCTGGTTGACGCCGCGACCCGTGTCGGTGCCGATCCTGCCCGCATCCCCGAGTTCAAGGTTCTGGCTGTCAAGGCCGCCGCGCAAGTCTCGCAGGGCCGACCGGGCTACGGTATGCTGCTTGACGAAAAATACGGACGCCTCGCCATGTTCGAGGCCGCCAAACACAAATTCGACTGGATCGGCCGCCCTGTCGAGCGGCCAGGTATACGGCCGCTAAGATTTGAGTTTACGCAAGATATCGGTTCGGAGCTGATCGACTGGCCGCTGAGCCACACCATCAAATGCCTGTGCTTCTACCATCCGGATGATCCCGCAGAGTTGAAGCTGGAGCAGCAGGAAAAACTGCGCACCCTGTTTGATGCGTCCCGCAAAGTTGGACGCGAATTGCTGGTCGAAATCATTGCCGGCAAACACGGGAAACTCGATGATCATACCATCGAACGGGCGCTGATCGAGCTATACGATCTTGGCATCCGTCCCGACTGGTGGAAGCTGGAGCCACAGGCAAACGTCGCCGCCTGGCGCAACATTGAAGCCGTGATCAATACCCGCGATCCTTTGTGTCGCGGTGTGGTTTTGCTTGGCCTTGAAGCGCCGCACGACGAACTCGCCGCTGCCTTTGCCGCCGTCGCCAACATCAGTGTGGTCAAAGGCTTTGCCATCGGACGAACCATATTTGCAGAAGCGGCCGAAAATTGGCTCGCCGGACGCATCACTGACAAGGAGGCCATCGATGATATGGCCGGACGATTTGAACGGTTGACATCGGCCTGGCTGCGCGCCCGCGCGTCCAAGGCCGCCTGAGCGCAGACAGAGATACCGGGAGGAACCCAAAAATGAAAACCGTTCGCCTGACCATGGCCCAAGCGCTGGTCCGATTCCTGTCGCGCCAGATGACGATTGTTGACGGCAAGACCGTGCCCTATTTCGCCGGCGTCTGGGGCATCTTCGGCCACGG
>JANMQE010000620.1:0-3518 GCA_031370195.1 Phyllobacteriaceae bacterium | reverse complement strand
GAGCGCGGTTGTCTTGCACAACATCCGAGGGATGTTGTGCAATTGACCTTGGAAAATGGATAATGGACGACCGACTATGGTCAGTAGAAAGGTATCCCCATGGCTAAAAAAATCGAAGTGCTCTCCCGCGGAGTTCGGCTTACTGGCGTCCATGATCAGGACTACATCTGCCTAACAGACATTGCCCGTTATAAAAACGAGGACGCTAGCGACGATCTCATCCGCAACTGGCTGCGCAACCGCAACACCCTTGAATTCCTTGGGATTTGGGAGCAGATCAACAATCCGGATTTTAATCCCGTTGAATTCGACGGGTTTAGAAAACAAGCGGGTCTGAACAGCTTTACCCGTACCCCAAAGCAATGGATCGAGCGCACGGGTACCATCGGCATCCAATCGAAGGCCGGGCGATATGGTGGCACAAATGCCCATACCCGCGTTTTCTCCGCATCACGGATATTCAAGACGACCGCGTTGATTGGGATCGCGTGCCTTACTGCAAAATTGAAAACACCGATCTTCCTAAATATCGACTGGCTAGCGGTGACATTGTATTTGCCCGTACTGGTGCGACGACAGGCAAGAGCTTCCTTGTAGTTGAACCGCCAGAAACAGTGTTCGCGTCGTTTTCTGCTGGAGAACGAGATGCAACAGATGCGAAGACTTCATGCCTTTTGCCAAACTTCGTAGTGAATTGCGGCGGTAGTTTGTCGGAATGAAGCTTCTAGTTTCATCGCGAGAGATTCTCCGCTTGCGTGACGCAACCGCGGCAATTGCCAATGCCGTTGATTGGTTTGCGGATGGGTGATTGATGGACGGCTCATTCCAATCCTTCAGTGAGATCGACTAAGTCTTGAGGAATGACCGCATGTTGCGTTAAGATACGACGTTGCTCGACGTCCAATTTCGGTGCGATAGCGACGTGTTCGATTTGCCAATCCTGATACTCACGAAATGTGTCGAGAAATCTTGCGACGTGGCCTTTGAAATTATTGACGTCTGCAATCAACTTGCCGGGCGAACGCTTGCAGGAACCAAAACGCATACGACGATCGGTCTCGTTTACGGCAACGAGATCGATTTCCGTATCGCTCTTATCCCAGTAACCAAGAATGCGATTGGTAAGCGGAAAGTCTCCGATCCCTTTGCGACTGCGCTCGTCATACAATTGACCCGCTAGTTTCTCCAGCCCTTTGCCCTCTACGACTTGCAATCGATCTATAGCCTCGGCGATCAATTGCGATTGCGGCCGAAACTCGCGAGCTGCAACTGAAGGTGCGATTGCGGCAAGCCAAGATTCCAAGAAATTGTCGCTCAAGTAATATCGCCTACGGCGAGCCGTCGGCTTGGCAAAGATCGGTAGTTTGGATTCGATCAAGCGATAGCGATCACCGAGGGTTTGCAAGTAGCCGCCTATCTGATTCGTTGTAACGCCACTTGATTGGCGCATCGCGTCAATCAGGTCACCATGGCTGCTGCCGGGATGACGGGCTACGAATTTCAACACGGTATCATAACGCCCACGCAATTCGCGTAGAAACCAATTATCGACTTCGGTTCGAAGTGGCGCCGAACTGCCGAAGAATATCTTCGTAAGCACTTCGGTAGGTGGCTTGTCGATAACGCCTTGTTCCCAACAGTCGCGGTAAAATTTCGGCACGCCTTCAAAGAGTGTCCAAAGGCTTAACAAGCGTTCTGGTGCTGCGTCGGTGTGGTCTCGCAAAACGGACATTACCGAACCGATGTCCCAATGAACTAGATCCAGTACGTCGGTTACTCGGTTGTACAATGGTGCAGTGCGATCATCGAGCAATGCCGTCATCTCGGTATGGATCGAGCCGAGAACGATCAGGCCACCCATTTCGCGATTCGGTTGATTGGCAATGCGATCCACGGAGGCTTGTAGATACGAAGTGAATTCGGCCAGCGGGGCACGAATAAAATATTGAAATTCGTCTAAGATCACGATCGTACCAGCAGCAATCAACGCTTCAATCGTCGCCGCCATGTCGCTGAGCGAGCGAGGGTAGGGGAACTGCTCCGCTGGGATTCCGAACGTTTCCAAAGCATCCACGAAAGTGGAAAGTACACCGGCGTCACCGGAATCAGGAATTTGGACATAGACGAGACGAGTTGAGGGGGATGATTTGATTGCTTGCTGAACGAGTGTGGTCTTTCCAATGCGTCGCCGCCCAGTAATTTTGGCAAAAAACCAGCGTATGCGGGCAGGATGTCGGTGAGGGCATCCAGCTCGTTCGTTCGTCCGTAAAACCGCCAATCTGCCATCGAATTCTCGCGTAAATTTAAGCTAAAACCACCTTGTCTTAATAAGATAAGGCAATTTTACCTTAATCGTTGATTCGTCGTAAGTGCCCTATTGCATTGGGTTTGCAAACAAATCGAATTTCTGAAATGTCTTGGTCAAGCTGCTAACGTCGCGTTCAATTCTTCCAGAATCGATGTCAGCGAATCGCCGAATAGCTCGTACGCGCGGCCTAGGCCGCCGAGTTGATTGAAGGGGACGTCGGCGAAATCTTCGCTGTCGATGGCGAGGCTGCTGGCGATGTGGTCCTTGATCGCGTCGAGCCATTGACGTTGCTCGATCGTGAATGTCACGCCTGATTTTTTCTGGTCATGGTGCCATTGCTGATATCGCTCTTCGACCGTCATGCTAACCGGAATCAGCGGGCTGTCGGGTTCCAATGCATGACGAACTAACGCTATCAGATCGACCAATTGCTTGCCTCCGCGTCCCTTGACTTTGTCTGGCTCGACCGCTTCGTAAGCAAGCCACAAGCGTTGCGGATCGGCGTTGAGTGGCGGGCGCTGGATGGCTTGCATCAGCTCTTTCACTTGACCATATCGCAAGCCAGCTCGGTGAGGTCTCGAATAAAGGATTTGCAGAGCTTCGATCTCGTCCTTGTTGTCGTCGATGAACTGGACGAACCAGACTGTATGGAACTTGTAATGGCTAGGCCCGGTCGAAGCGTTGCGGAACGAGTTGGCTGGTAGTAGACTAGAGTCGTTCGACTGGCTTCAGCATTCAACAGTGTGAAGGTCTGCCCATGGCTACAGTGCCTCGTTTAGATTCTATTGCACAAACAACACCCTGTTTTCCATCCGAATGGACGCTTGCCGATATTCACCGATTATTGGGCGATATTCCGCTGAATCGAATTGTGATTCAGCCACCCCTAGGCAGTGCAACCGAGTCCGACGTGGAACGGCGACGTGCCGCACTCGATCCGCGATTTCCTATTCAAGTCCATCAGATGCCGTTCAAGTTTTGCCATCCGAGAGCATTACTGCAGAAGGCGTGCTTCCTGGCTTTTCAATTCAACTGAAAGCTTTGTTCGACAAGGCAGATCAGCAAGCGGCACGGACTTCCCCATAAACACCTCGGCAGAAATATCTGGATGTTATTTCGTTTAACCGCGTGGGCATCACCCCGCGTTTTACAGTGCTCGCGGCCCGATGGGCACGCGGTTAAACGAAGAAACTTACGCGCAGGTGCTTAA
>JANMQE010000619.1:0-2928 GCA_031370195.1 Phyllobacteriaceae bacterium | reverse complement strand
CTGACGTGATCATGCTGGATCATATTTTGCCGGACATGACGGCCATCGAATTCATCGAGAACATCAAGCGCCGCGTGCCACAGAACATGCCGTCAATCCTGCTGTGCATCAGCGAACTTGACGTGGTGCGCATCATGAAAGCCAAGCGCGCTGGTGCCGCCGGCTATATTCTCAAACCTTTCACTCGCCAGACCTTGCTGGCCAGCTTCCAAACTCAGGTCGCTGACCTCGCAGCGTGACACTATTTGGAGCCAAAGACCGGGCGGGATCTTCGTGACGTCCCGCCTTTTGCATGACAGTTATTCTGAAAACGCAAAAGCCCGGTTGTCTCCAACCGGGTCTGCAAATTTCAAACCATTGAAAAATCAAGCGCTTTCGCGGAATTCCGTCTGGTCTGGCTCGCGCAGAACATAGCCGCGGCCCCACACCGTCTCGATGTAATTTTCACCGCCGGATGCTGAGTCCAGCTTCTTGCGCAGCTTGCAGATAAACACGTCGATAATTTTCAGTTCCGGCTCGTCCATCCCGCCATAAAGGTGATTGAGGAACATTTCCTTGGTAAGGGTGGTTCCCTTGCGGAGCGAGAGCAGCTCCAGCATCTGGTATTCCTTGCCGGTCAGATGCACGCGCTGGCCGCCGACTTCAACCGTCTTGGCATCAAGATTGACCGTCAGGTTGCCGGTGTTGATGACCGACTGGGCATGACCCTTGGAACGGCGGACGATGGCGTGAATGCGGGCAACCAGTTCGTCCTTGTGGAACGGCTTGGTCATGTAATCATCGGCACCGAAGCCGAGGCCGCGAACCTTGTCTTCTATGCCTGCCATGCCGGAAAGGATCAGGATTGGTGTCTTCACCTTTGAAAGGCGGAGTGTGCGCAGGACTTCATACCCGGACATGTCCGGAAGATTGAGATCGAGCAGAATGATGTCGTAATCATACAATTTGCCAAGGTCCACGCCCTCTTCCCCAAGATCGGTCGTGTACACATTGAAACTCTCGGATTTCAGCATCAACTCGATGCTTTGGGCCGTTGCACTGTCGTCTTCAATCAGCAGAACGCGCATATTAGTCCCCTTGTCCGCCGCCGCTTCCGGGTGGCCGCCCTGGCTGCGAATATATTGCCATGTGCTTCGCAGGTTGCCAGCGAATGGTTAACAAATTCTGATTCTGATTTGCAAGCCTTGTTGATCATCAATTAGCAACCAGCAGCATTATTCTGAATCTCCTAGGGAATCGGCAAAAGGCCAAGCTCATGTTTCGGATTAGAAAACACTGGCAACTGACTCTTAAGGCTCAAAACCCGGTCTCAAGGCGGAAGGTTTCAGTTTACCCGCTCTTAAGTCCTAACGCGTATGATTAATGATGCGCGTAAACGAAAGGTTACCGCGCCGGTCAAAAACAGAGAAAAATTTCATTCTCTTTAAGGATTGGCGCTGAAAACCCGACTTTGATGCGTTCAGGGGGAATGTTTCGCCCCACGTGTAGTGTGTAAGGCGTACCAGGAGTATGAGTATGAAATCGCGCGAGAGCCTTGTCCGGCTGAAGCTGTTTCAGGTAAACGAGAAGCGCCGCCAGTTGCTGCAACTCGACATGATGATTGCAGAATTTGACCGGATGGCCACCGATCTGGAAAATCAGGTCGCCTTTGAAGAGCGGAAATCAGGCATTTCCGATCAATCCCACTTCGCTTATCCGACTTTTGCCAAGGCCGCGCGTCAGCGTCGGGAAAATCTCTTGGTGTCGCAACGTGATTTGAAATCACAACGAGAAGGCGCAGCAGCCCGGCTTTCGGAAGCCGACGAAGAGCTGAAAAAGGCGGAAATGCTGGAAGGTCGTGATGGTCGCGGCCGCGAGATTGTCGAAGAATCAGTCGAAAAACGCGCTGTAGCCTGACTGGCTCTGCCTTGAAAACAGCGGGAGCGGCAGCACGATGCCGCTTTCACAAACCATAAAATCCGCTAGAAATGTTGCATCAACATCTCGGCGGATACTCATTTTGAATCGACTTCTTCCCCTCCTTTTGCTGCTTGCTTCGATATCATTCACCCTCGGTGTGACGCTTCCGCTGATGCAAGTGGACAGACTTTATTTTCTGTCGACTTCTCCCAGCCTTGTAGAAGTCACGAAGAGCCTGTGGTCTCACGGTGATTTTGCCATTGCGGTAGTAACGGCGGCCTTTTCCATTCTGTTTCCCGCAGTCAAACTCAGCGTATTGCACGCGGCTGCATTCCGCGCGCATGGACCCGCCATAGAAATTCCCAAATGGTTCAAAGCCCTGGCGCGCTGGTCTTTGCTTGATGTCATGGTGGTGGCGCTCGTCATATTTGCCGCAAAGACCAGTGGCCTTGCGACGGCTGCAACCAAACCGGGTCTATGGTTTTTCGCGCTGTCCGCCGTGCTCACGGCAATTGCGTCATCCGCGCTGGGCAGACACGTGGATTGAGACACTGCAAATGAAAAGCGGCCCCTATGGACCGCCTTGAACATTCAATGGTGTGATTTCAGTGCCGGTACTGCTGGATGCGCGTGGTGCGCAAGCCCGCAAGACCGTGATCGTCGATGGAGGCTTGCCATGACAGGAACTCGTCCATCGTCAGAGCATACCGGCTGCAGGCATCTTCGAGGCTGAGCAATCCGCCCCGCACCGCTGCAACCACCTCGGCTTTTCGCCGGATGACCCAGCGCCTTGTGTTGGACGGTGGCAGATCTGCAATTGTCAGCGGGCTGCCGTCCGGCCCGATCACATACTTTACGCGTGGTCTCATCAGTTCGGTCATTGTACTCTCTACACACCAAGGACCCATTGACGATCACGGTAGACGGACAGCTTTAACAAACGCCTAAAATAATGGCCCGAATTGAAACAATATGTCAGATCGAGACGCCAAGTGCCGGATTTGCCCCCAATGGCACCAACTCCCTTGG
>JANMQE010000611.1:0-1512 GCA_031370195.1 Phyllobacteriaceae bacterium | reverse complement strand
CGGGTGTGGTCGGTTGGGGCGTGGGCGGCATCGAGGCCGAAGCTGCGATGCTTGGGCAACCGGTGTACATGCTGACGCCCGACGTGGTGGGCGTGGAGCTGCGTGGCGCGTTGCGCGAGGGCATCACAGCGACGGACCTGGTGCTCACGGTAACCGAGTTGTTGCGCAAAGAAAAAGTGGTTGGCAAGTTCGTGGAATTTTTCGGCGAAGGCGCGGCGAGTTTGAACGTGGTCGACCGCGCCACGCTCGGCAACATGGCCCCGGAATACGGCGCGACGATGGGCTTCTTTCCGGTCGATGAAAACACCGTGGAATATCTCAAAGGCACCGGTCGCACCAAGGCCGAAATCGACGTGTTTACAGCGTACTTCAAGGCACAGGGATTGTTCGGCATGCCGCGCGCAGGAGACATCGATTACAGCAGCACGGTGGTGCTCGACCTCACCAGCATCGTGCCGAGTTTGGCGGGGCCGAAGCGCCCGCAGGATCGCATCGCATTGCCAGACATGAAGACAAGCTTTGAATCGTTATTCATCGCGCCGGGCGCTGAAAATGGCTTCAATAAGCACACGACAGATTTGGGCAAACGTTATCCCGCCAACCGGCCCGCAGCAGTCACGCAACCGTTGATGCCGCCGAAGGTCGTCACGCGCAACGTGGTGGAGATGGCGGATCGTCCGACTGTCGGCAGCGTCGATTCGGTGGCCGCCGTGGAACCGCCAGCGAATACCGACATAGGCCACGGCGACGTGCTCATCGCTGCCATCACCAGTTGCACCAACACGTCGAATCCCGGCGTGATGCTGGCCGCAGGTTTGATTGCGCGCAACGCCGTTGCGAGGGGCCTGACCGTGAACCCGCGCGTTAAGACCAGCTTCGGTCCCGGCTCACGCGTGGTGAGCGCGTATTTGACCGAGACTGGCTTGCAGCGATGGCTGGATCAGTTGGGTTTTGACGTCGCAGCGTACGGCTGCACCACTTGTATCGGCAACGCGGGGGACCTCGCACCCGAGTTCAACGAAGCCATCATCAGCAACGATTTGATCTGTGCGGCGGTGCTCTCAGGCAACCGCAATTTCGAGGCGCGCATTCATCCGAATCTGCGCGCAAATTTTTTGGCGAGCCCGCCGTTGGTCGTTGCGTTTGCGTTGGCTGGTCGTGTCAACATCGACATGGAAACCGAGCCGCTCGGCATCGGTCGCGATGGCACGCCAGTGTTTCTACGCGATATCTGGCCGTCGAGTGACGAGATGCAAAAACTCATGCATTTTGCGATGAATCCCGCTGTGTTTCGCGACCTGTACGGCGACTTCACGCGCGACCATGATTTGTGGAACGCGATCCCCGCACCGACCGGGCAGGTCTACACTTGGCCGCAGTCCACGTACATCGCCAAGCCGCCGTTCTTCGAGGATTTCAACATGCACGCCGGCAGCATCGGTGACGTGATTGATGCACGCGCGTTGCTAATGGTCGGCGACTCTGTCACCACGGATCACATCAGTCCAGCGG
>JANMQE010000583.1:0-5131 GCA_031370195.1 Phyllobacteriaceae bacterium | reverse complement strand
TTGCGAAAAGTGAATGCCCGGCTCGTAATCCGTGAACAGTTGCGCCAAATGTGGTGCAGTCACGCGCCAGTCTAGCCACAAATGATAGCTGGCAAATGAAACCAGCATCGCACGCATGCGAAAGTTGATCCAGCCGTTTTCACGCAAGGAGCGCATGGAAGCATCAACGAGCGGATAGCCGGTGCGCCCGGACTTCCAAGCCTCAAAAAATGCTTGGTTATGATGCGGCTCGCGCATGCCTTCAAACGCCTTGTGCATGCATTCAAACTCTATGTTCGGCTGCTGCTCAAGTTTCTGCACAAAATGGCAGCGCCAGGCGAGCCGCGACAGGAACGCAGAGATATTCTTCCGGTGGCTGACAGCATCGGCACCGCCAATAGAGGCGAGGGTCTTGAATTTGGCTCGCGCAGCATGCTCGATTTCGCGCACTGACAACGAGCCATAGGCAATGTGTGCCGACAGTCGCGAGCAATGGCGCGCTGAAACGCCTGGCTTGGAAATGGTCTGCATGTATTTGCGGCTGCGATCTTCGAGGAACGAGGCAAGCACGCGCAGGCCCTCGGTGCGTCCGCCTTGCTGCACATTGCCTATTGCGTCGCTGCCGAACAGCGGGTCGCTCTTGGCAGGCAAATTGCCCTGATCAAGGCCGGATGCCGATGCTGGAAATGAGGGGATGTTCACCAAAGGCGCTGCCATGCGCGCATCGCGCTGTTTTTGCCAATGGTCGCGATTGGCGAGGCGGCGGACAACGCCGTGCGACGGCAGTTCATGCCATGCGATGCCACGTGCGCGGCACCACGCAGCAACCTGACGGTCGCGCCTGAAGGTCCAGTCGTTGCCAGTCTCCTCATGCGAATGAAGATCGAAAACGCCTAGATCTTCACGCAGATGCTTGAGGACATCGATGGCTGAACCGGTACGGACGATGAGGGTGTGTCCATGCTCAGTGAGCGCAGTGCGCAGTTCGTACAGGCATTCATGAATGAAATGCCAGTGTCGGCGCGAGACGTCGGGAAGCCGCCAATAGTCTGGCTCAACGACGTAAAGCATGATCACGGGGCCACCGGATTGGGCTGCGGCAGTCAGCGGTGAATGGTCGAAAAGCCGCAAGTCGCGTTTCAGCCAGACGACTTGAGGCCGGGGCCCGGCGGCATTCATGGTCAGTCCCTCCAAGCTTACGCATTTAACGCACAGACGATGACGGGGAAGGCCCGCACAAGCCAGTTTCCATGCAAATTTTGCATGACAATACCATGCGTATTGCAAGGAACGCATATGGGTGCGACGCTGCATTATTGTGAGTCGGAGGCTATCGTGGCAAATCAGCAAGTGCAGACGCCCGGCTTTACCGGGTTGTTCACCCCCAAGCTGGTGACAGTCCTGCGTGAAGGCTACAGGACCGTGCACTTCAGGGCGGACGTCATCGCAGGGCTGACAGTGGCAATTGTCGCGCTGCCTCTTTCGATGGCGATTGCCATTGCCTCGGGCGCGGGGCCGGAGCGCGGGCTCTATACGGCGATCATCGGCGGCTTTCTGGTCTCGCTGCTCGGCGGCAGCCGGTTTCAGGTTGGCGGGCCCGCTGGCGCATTCATTGTACTGGTCGCGGCTTGCGTGGCGCGCAACGGCATTGAAGGCATGGTGCTGGCGACGTTTCTCTCCGGGCTGATGCTGCTGGCAGTCGGGTATCTGAAAATCGGGACCTACATCAAGCTGATCCCCTATCCGGTGACGGTGGGCTTCACGGCTGGTATCGCAGTCATAATCTTTTCGAGCCAGATCAAGGATTTGCTTGGACTGCGGCTGGCTGCGGCAGAGCCGGGGCCGCTTGTTGAAAAATATCCTGCGCTGGCTGACGCACTCCCGACATTTACCCCGGCTGCGGTGGCGATCAGTCTGGCGGTGATCGGTGTCATTGTTCTGACGCGGCGGTTTGCGCCAAGGATTCCCGGCATGCTGGTAGCGGTGGCGGGCGCTGCCGCAGCCGCCACACTGTTGAATCTGCCGGTAGAGACGATAGGAACAAAATTTGGCGGTATTCCGCAAAGCCTGCCTTGGCCTTCGCTGCCGATGTTTGATCTGGCGCTCGCACGGGCGGTGCTGCCGGATGCAGTGGCCTTCACACTGTTGGGGGCAATAGAATCGCTTTTGTCAGCGGTCGTCGCCGATGGCATGACAGGACGGCGACACCGGTCAAACTGCGAGATCGTGGCGCAAGGCTACGCCAACATCGGCTCGGCGCTGTTCGGTGGCTTGCCGGTGACAGGGACAATTGCGCGCACGGCGACCAATGTGCGCGCAGGCGCGCACGGGCCGGTGGCGGGCATGTTGCATTCGCTGTTTCTGCTGGCATTCATGGTCGTGGCCGCTCCGCTGGCAAGCTACATTCCGCTTGCGGCGCTGGCGGGCGTCTTGGCGACAGTCGCGTGGAACATGGCCGAGAAGCATGAATTCTGGGCGTTGCTCAAGGCTTCACGGGCCGATGCGCTGATCCTCATGTCAACATTCCTGCTGACAGTATTCCGCGACCTGACGGAGGGCATCATCGTCGGCTTTGCCATTGGTGCCGTGGTGTTCATCAATCGCATGGCGGCATCGATTAGCGTTGAAACCCATGATGCACTGACAGCGCCCGATGTGGAGGACAGCAGGGACGGACCACGCGGGTTTTCAGACGATGTGAGGCAAGACCAAAGGATCGCTGCATACCGGATCAGCGGCGCGTTCTTCTTCGGCGCGGCATCTTCAGTTTCGAGCGTCCTCGAACAAATTGCGGACAGGCACAAGGCCTTTATCGTTGATCTGTCGGGCGTGCCTTTTCTTGATTCCACGGGTGCAAACGCATTGAAGGCTCTAGCCAACCGGGCGACCAAGCGTGGTGTGTATCTGGTCTTTGCCGGGGCAAATACCGACATGAAGCATGAGATGCAGGCACACGGCCTGGCCGAACCGCTGGCACACTTTGCCGATACAATGAAACTAGCATCAACCATGGCAATAGCGGCGGTGAATGCCGCGAGGTGAACGAGGGTCAGCCACCCCGTGTCGGCAGAACCCTGTCCGGCGGGCGATGGCCGTCGATGTGGGTCTTGATGTTGATGATGACCTTTTCGCCCTGTTCGATGCGGCCTTCGATGGTGGCTGAGGCCATGTGTGGCAGAAGTACGATCTTGCCGGAATCTGCCAGCTTCAAGAGCTTTCTGCTGATCGTCGGCTCATGTTCGAATACGTCAAGGCCCGCGCCAGCGAGCTTGCCGTCAGAAACCAGTTTGACCAGCGCCTCCTCATCGATGATGCCGCCGCGGGCGGTGTTGACGATGTAAGCCGAGGGCTGCATCAACGCCAGCCGACGGGCGGATAACAGGTGAAAGGTCGCCGGTGTGGACGGGCAGTTGACCGAGATGATGTCCATCCGCGCGAGCATCTGGTCGAGGCTTTCCCAATAGCTCGCCTCAAGCTCGCCCTCGGTTTTCTCATCGATACGGTGGCGGTTGTGATAGTGGATCGACAGGCCGAACGCTTTGGCGCGGCGGGCAACCGAGGTTCCGATCCGGCCCATGCCGACAATTCCCAAACGCTTGCCGCGCAGACGGTGGCCGAGCATCCATGTTGGGGACCAGCCTGCCCATTTGCCGCCGCTGCGCAGAACATTTGCACCCTCGGTCAGGCGGCGCGGCACGGCTAGGATCAGCGCCATTGTCATGTCGGCAGTGTCCTCATTGAGAACATTGGGCGTATTGGTGACGGTGATGCCGCGCTTGTTGGCAGCCTCAATATCAATATTGTCAACGCCATTACCGAAATTGGCGATGAGCTTGAGGTCCGGCCCGGCCCTGGCGATGAGGTCTGCGGTAATCTTGTCCGTTACGGTTGGAACAAGCACTTCGGCTTTCTGCATCGCTGTTTCCAGCGCATCAGCGTCCATCACCGTATCATCCGCGTTCAGGCGCACGTCAAACAGCTCGGCCATCCGGGTTTCGACCGGGTCCGGCAGTTTGCGTGTGATGACCACCAACGGCCGTTTGCGTGACGTCATATTTGTCCCTTTTTAGCGAACGCGTTGAGACCTCCTTAACCAAAACAAGTGAAGCTTCAACAACGGGTCCGGTGACCATCTCCTAACAAGAGCCGCTGCCGAACTCAAAGAAAAACGCCGGGTTGCGGTTTTCTGTGTTTGTGTCGCGTTTGCGTTTTGAGGGATTGCCATGTTCAGAGTCCAGTCACTCCTCAGTGCAGCCATTGCCTGCACGCTTCTTGCCGCTGTTTCGGGCGTCAATTCAGCATCAGCAGGTCAGGCACAGGCCGCAATCATGGGGCCAAGCGGTTTGCCGTTGCCACGTTTTGTGTCGCTGAAATCCAACCGCATCAATCTGCGCGTCGGTCCGGGCCGCGATTATGCGGTGCAGTGGCTTTATGTGAAGCCCGGACTGCCGGTCGAAATCGTTCAGGAATACGACAATTGGCGGCGTATCCGTGATTCAGACGGCACTGAAGGTTGGGTGCTGCAGACGCTTCTGTCCGGCAAGCGCGCCGGTCTTGCTGCCCCATGGGGCAAACAGGGCGGAGGCGAGCCTGTGCCGCTGTTTACGCGTGCGGAAGAAAGCGCGTCGCTTGCCGCAAGGCTGGAGCCTGGCGTCCTTGGCAAGGTGACAGCTTGCGACGGCAACTGGTGCAAGTTCGAGGCATCAGGCTATGACGGGTTCGTTCGCCAAACTGATATTTGGGGTGCTTATCCGGGCGAGCAGTTCGACGAATAGGAAAAGGACGCTTCAGGCCGAATAGCGGTAGCGTCCGGTGATCTGAAACGCCGTCATCATATCCTCCATGCGCGCGCCGCCGCCTATGTTGTGGATCACCAGCGGTCGAGAGCCGTCCCAGGTCATCTGATCCGCCACGAGCGCGATGTGTGGCAGGTTTCCGGGAAGCATGACCGTGACGATATCGCCAGCCTGATAGTCAGCCGGATCATCAGGTACTGACTTGGCCGCGCCCTTGCGTTTGAAGAAAGTTTGCAGGTTTGGAACACGGCGGTGGTCGATGTTTGAGTCGGGACGCCTGAGGCCCCACATCTTGGGGTAATCTCCAAAAGCCAGCTTCATATCCGTATTGACCAGCTTTTGCAGGTCAACACCCA
>JANMQE010000322.1:0-6378 GCA_031370195.1 Phyllobacteriaceae bacterium | reverse complement strand
GACGGTGACCACAACATCAGCCGTATCGCAATTGGCCGGATTGAGGATTTCGCAGACTGTGTAGCTGATTGTGTACGGCCCCGCCGGTGTATTCGGCGCGACGGTGACCGTGCCGTCAGCGTTGACTGTCAGCGGGCCTGTGGTGACTGGCGTGATTGTCACATCAGCCGGGACAATCGCGACGCCGTTCAGTGTATCATTGCCAAGAACATTGAGCGCTGGAACTGTGCCGCCGGTAAGGCCGTTGGCTGAACCTGTGTCATCAACCGCCACGATTGGCGCTGCGGTGACCGTCACAGTCACAATCGCCGTGTCGCAGGTCGGGCTCAGTATTGCACATATCCTGTATGTGATTGTGTAGACGCCCGCGGGAACACCAGGTGCGACCGATACAATGCCTGTCGAGGTGTCGAGCGCAACGCCAGCGTTTGTCGAAGGCACTGTAACCGTGGTGACAACATCAGCGCTGTTGAGCGGGCTAAGGTTGACCGTGTCGTTGTCGAAGATATTGACGACCGACGAACTGCCAGACGCGCCGATGACCGGCGGAGGCGTATCATCGACCGCATCGACCATCAGAAACTGGACATCGAGCAATTCTGACGCCTGATCGCAGTTTGTCGGATTGAGGACTTCGCAAATTTCGTAGACAATTGTGTACGGGCCGGACGGTGTTCCTGCAGGGATGGAGACAAAGCCGGTTGCCGGATTGAGGACAGGCACCGGGCCGCCATTGATGGGCGTGGCGGGCGTTATGATGGAAATGGTCACGTTACCTGTCGTCCCGACAGTCGGCGGGCTGCCATTCAAACTGTCATTGGCCAGCACATTGACAACATTCACACCGCCGTTGAGGCCGTCGAAACCCGGATTGGAACCGTCCACCGCGATGATTGGTGATGCGCCAACCGTTATCACGACATCGGCTGTGTCGCAGTTGGCCGGATTGGTTACCTCACAGACCGTGTACGTCACGGTGTATGGTCCTGCAGGCGTGTTTGCTGCGACGGTCACGGTGCCATCGCTGTTGACAGTAACCGGTCCGGTGGTCACTTGCGTGAGCGTCAGTGTGCCGGGACCTGCGGGAATGCCGTTCAGTGTGTCATTGTCGAGGACATTGAGTGCCGGCACTGTGCCGCCGGTCAAGCCATTGATCGATCCCGTATCATCGGTGGCAACAAGTGTGGGTGCAACAACGGTTACAACAACGTCAGCTGCATCGCAGTTGGCCGGGTTCAATATTTCGCAGACTGTGTATGTCACCGTGTAAACACCGGCAGGCGTGTCTGGCACAATCGATACGGTACCGTCAGCGTTGACGGTCAGCGGGCCGGTGGTCACCGGGGTAATGGTTACATCTGCGGAAACGACTGCAACGCCGTTCAGCGTGTCGTTGTCCAGAACATTAAGCAGCGGGATCGTGTTTGAGAACGGGTCGTTTGTCGTGCCGGTGTCATCCGTCGCAAGGATCGTCGGGGCAGTCACCGTGATGACAACATCAGCCGTGTCGCAGTTCGTCCGGTTCACTACATCGCAGACTGTGTAAGTCACGGTATAAGGACCAGCAGGTGTGTTCGGCGCCACAGTCACCGTTCCATCGGCATTGACCGTCAACGGGCCGGTGGTGACAGGCGTGATCGTTACGTCAGCCGGAACAACCGCAACGCCGTTCAGCGTGTCGTTGGTCAGGACATTCAACGACGGCACGGTTCCGCCCGTAATGCCATTTTCAGTGCCACTGTCGTCAACCGCTACGATGATCGGGGCAATGACGGTGACAGAGGCAATGGCCGTGTCACAGTTTGTCGGGTTGAGGTTTTCGCAGATGTTGTAGGTAATCGTGTAGACGCCTGCTGCCGTGCCCGGAGCCACTGACACGACACCGGTTGCAAGGTTCATTGTCACGTTTGGGTTGGTCGAAGGCGTGAGAATTGTTGTAGTGATGTTTGCCGGAAGCACCGCCGCGCCGTTCAGCGTGTCATTGGCAAATGCGCTGACGGCGCTTGGTGTGCCGGTCAGCCCGTTGATGCCAGTCGCGCTGTCATTGTTTGCAACGATTGAGGCGGCATAGACTGTCACCACAACGTTGGCGGTGTCACAGTTCGCCGGGTTGATTGCGTCACAGAGCGTGTAACTCACCGTATACGGACCCGCTGGCGTGTTGGGTGCCACCGTGACGGTGCCGTCGGCATTGACCGTCAGCGGGCCTGTTGTCACCGGCGAGATGGTGACATTTGCCGGAACAACAGCGACACCGTTCAGTGTGTCATTGGTCAACACATTCAGTGATGGAACCGTGCCGCCGGTCAGACCGTTGCCCGAGCCGGTGTCATCGACCGCAACAATCGCGGGCGCGGTAACTGTGATCACGACGTCGGCGGTATCACAGTTGGCTGGATTGATGGTCTCACACACTGTGTAGCTGACCGCATAGGGACCAGCCGGCGTGTTCGGCGCAACGGTAACCGTGCCATCAGCATTAACCGTCAGCGGCCCGGTTGTGACCGGCGTGATGGATACGTTTGCCGGAACAATTGCAACACCGTTCAATGTGTCGTTGGTCAAGACATTGAGCGCTGGAACCGTTCCGCCAGTCAAACCGTTGGCCGAGCCTGCATCATCGACCGCGACGATCGCAGGAGCGGTCAGGGTGATGACTACAACCGCCGTATCGCAGTTGGCCGGATTGAGGATCTCGCAGACCGTATAGGTCACTGTATAAGGTCCGGCCACGGTGTTCGGCGCGACGTTGACCGTGCCGTCTGCGTTGACCGTGAGCGGGCCGGTGGTCACCGGCGTGATGGTGACGTCTGCCGGAACGACGGCAACTCCATTGAGCGTATCGTTGGAGAGCACATTCAGCGAAGGCACTGCCCCGCCGGTAAGGCCACCTGCGGTTCCCGCGTCGTCAACCGCAACGATTGGCGGAACGTCAACCGTCACCGAAGCGATGGCGGTGTCACAGTTGGTCGGGTTCAGTGTCTCGCAGATCTGGTAAGTGATCGTGTACGTGCCCGCAGCGGTGTCGGGAGCCACCGTAACAACGCCGGTTGCAAGGTTCAGCGACACGTTCGGATTGGTTGAGGGTGTTACAATGGTGACAGTCAAGTTGGCCGGCACCACAGCCACGCCATTCAGCGTGTCATTGCCGAATACGCTCAGCACAGATGGCGCGCCGGTAAGTCCATTGATGCCCGTCGCGCTGTCATCATCCGCAACGATGGTCGGCGCATAGACCGACACAAGAACATCCGCCGTGTCGCAGTTTGTCGGATTGAGTGTTTCGCACACTGTATACGTTATCGTGTAAGGCCCGGCGGGCGTGTTGGGCGCGACATTGACGGTGCCATCGGCATTGACTGTCAGCGGGCCGGTGGTGACTGGCGTGATGGTCACATCAGCAGGCACGACCGGGACGCCATTCAGCGTGTCGTTGGTCAGCACATTGAGAGCCGGAACCATGATGCCGATAGAGCCGTTGGCCGAGCCACTATCGTCAACTGCCACCAAAGGCGCAGGCGTAAACGTGATCACGGTTGGATCGTTCGGGCCGGGACCGTCAAGCGGATTTGAGCTGTCAGAAAGATCCGTGACGCCGCCGGGAGGTGATCCGGTGACGGCAGATGTGGCTGTGGCTGTTGCTTGGTTGGAATGGCTGCCAGCGGAAATATCCGCAGGTGCAAGCGTGTATGTTGCCGAGAAGGTAGAACTGTCGGTAGCTCCCGGCGCAAGTGTGGCGAGCGGACCGCCGCTCATTGTCGCGCCCGGGTCTGTCAAGGATATATTGTTGAGAGTGACATTGCCCGAGTTTGTCACGCTGAAAGTGTAGCTCAGCGTCTCGCCGACCTGCCCGTGGCCATCGCCGTTCTCATCATTTGCAGTCACGGTCTTGATAACCGCGATGCGAGGTGCGGCGGCGGAGACGGGAATGCTGACTGTTGATGTTGGAAGCGGCAGCGCAAGGCTGCCCGCAACCGGTGTTCCGTTGACCTGACCCGTGTTCACCAATTGCGCCTGCGAGCCGGTGATGGCCGAAGCCATCACCATTGCCGATAGCAGGGGTGCCGCAAGCCGACGCAAAAAGGCCGGAACTATGGTCAGACGATTGGTCAAATGTTTGCTCTTGGGTTTGTCTCATGACCACCCGCGCCGCGGAAAGCGGCGCGGGGTATTGTCTTGGCTTACGGTTGCAGCGTGTTGATGTCGTTCTGCGTGACCGTGTAGTTGGCGGTGAACGTCGTCGATGCGCCAGGAGCCAGAGTGGATGCTCCGCCTGCCGGTGTCAGGGCTCCGGTTCCGCCCGTGCCGTTGAACGCGGTTTCGGTGATTCCGACGCCTGTAATCGTCACGTTGCCGTTGTTGGTGACCAGATACGAGAACGTCACGACATCGCCTGCAACCAACGGACCTGCAAGATTGGACGTCTTGACGATCGTCAGGCTTGGGGTCGAGTTGATCGTTGTTGTCGCCGTCAGCGTCGATGCTGTCGGGGAGATAGCAACGTTCTGCGGATCACGTGCTGTCGATGCCGCCGTGTTTGCCACGCCGTTTGTGATGCCGGCAACCGCGTTGACGTTGGCCTGTGTCAGGACATATGTCGCGGTGTAGGTCCAGACTTCACCGATATCGAGAACACCAGGGTTGACGGCATCGCCAGCGACCTTGGTCGGACCGGTCGTCAGCGGGACAGCTGCTGCGCCGTTAAACCGTACGCCCGGATCAGTAAGCGTCACTGTGTTCAGCGACACGTTGCCGGTGTTCGTTACGACGTAGGAATAGGTAATTGTGTCGCCGCCATCCACAAGCGTAGTAGAGGCGCCTGAGGTGGTGGTGGTTGATGTCACAGATTTCACCACGGAATATGTCGCGGTTTTCGGTGTGATCGGGACGTTGACGGTGGATGTCGCTGACTGTACCGCACCGGCTGCGCCTGTCGGCGCTGTGCCGATTGCCCTTGCGGTGTTGGTCAGGTTTCCAGCTGATGCAGCGGTTGCCGCCGCCAAGGTGAAGAGTGGCAAAAGCAGGAAAAGTGCGAGACGTCTTGCACTTGGCCAGCCCATTATGTTTGATCTTGTGTGTTGCATATCCCTGCCTCCGAAGTTCGAGCTTTTCATGCGCAGACGGTTTGATGCCGTCTTGAATGGCTCGTGATTGTTAAGTCCGTTACTCATATCTTGCCTTCCCGGCGACCGCCCCGGCATCCCCGCCGGTTTGACTGCCTCGAAGCGCAATGGCTCATTCAATGACAAGATGGCCCTGCCCGGCCGCACCCGTTCGTTGTGAAAGAAAGATCGGGTGTTTGTCATTGCAGTAGATCCACGTCGTTTTGGGTGACTGTGTAAGACGCGGTAAAGGTCGTTGTGGCCCCCGGTGCCAATGTTGATACGCCGCCGGCCGGTGTCAGAGCCCCGGTGCCGCCGGTGCCGTTGAACGCCGTTTCCTGTATCGCCACGCCTGTGAGCGTGACATTGCCGGTGTTTGTCACAAGGTAAGAGAAATTCAGTGTCTGCCCTGCCACAAGCGGACCCGCAGTGTCAGCTGTTTTTACGACCGACAGATTGGGCGTGCGCGTGATGGGCGTCGTCACTGCGGCTGTGGTCTGAAGCGCGGTCTGGTCGGTGTCGACGCTGGCGGTGTTGGACAGCGTTGTTCCATCATCGACGACAGGCTGCGTGACCAGATAGCTGGCCGAATAGATCCAGGTCTCGCCGGTATCCAAAATATTGTTTGAGTTTGCGTCGCCCGACGTGCGTGTCGGTCCCGCCGTGAGTGTCAGATTTGCAGCGCCCTGCGTCAGCGCGTCAGTCAAGATGATATTGGTCAGCGGTGCGCCGCCGGTGTTTGCAACATTGATCGTATAGACAATAGTCTGATTGTTCGCAGTGATCGGGTTTGGCCCGCCGGACTGTGATTTCGTGATCGTCACATCAATGAAGCCGTTGGTAAACGTACAGGCGATGTTTGCACCGGCAGCCGTTGCAGCGGCGTCGAACGCGACTGCGCCAGTAGCAAGGTTTGGAGTCGCCGTGCCGCCCGTGCCGAGACCGGTGCAGCTGACCGATGTCAGCGCATAGCCTGCCGGGATGGTTTCGGTGACGGTCGTCGCCGTCGAAGTTGCTGTCAAGACCTGCGTTGCGCCAGTCACGCCGGTGCCGGAGGTCACGGTGGTGATGGTCTGGCTCGACCAGCCATTGGTGCCAGTGAATGTGAACCCGCCAACGCCGCCGTTCGAGACCTTTGTCAGCGTGATCGTCGGACGCTTGGTGTTGGTGAATGTGCAGGCGATGCTGGACCCAGCAGCTGTCGCTGCCGCATTGAGAACCAGATCGCCAGTCGCCAAGTTTGGTGTCGCCGTGCCACCCGTGCCCATGCCGGTGC
>JANMQE010000504.1:0-3437 GCA_031370195.1 Phyllobacteriaceae bacterium | reverse complement strand
ACCCCGAGAATTCCGCCGACCTTGGGGTCGGTTTTTTTCGGTTTGAAGATCTTTCCCACGGCGCGGAAAATGCGCTTGTGGCACAGAATTCCGGCGAGAAGGATGATCTGGGCGCAATCGACACGTTTGCGAGCGGCAAGTTGATCACGTTCTACAATGAGCCGGACTATGACTTCTTCGGCAACAAGGCCGACACGGCGGAATTTTCCATCATTGATCCCGTCACGGGCATCCGCACCCGCAACCCGGTCGAAATTGACGGACCGAACTGGGACGATGACGCCTACGCGATAGATGTGGCCTGCCTGGCCTACGGACCGTTTGTCCTGCTCTACAGTTTCAACGGCACCTACGCATTCAGGATCGGAGCCGACGAAGCATCCGGCACCAGCATCAGTTCGCGAAACACGGTGGCGACGTTTGGAGGTCTTGGCGGCGCGCGCGTGGTTGCGATGGACGAAGGCGGCTTCTTCATCGAATGGCTGGAGACCAACGCCCACATTCTTTACGGACAGCGCTATGCCGCAACCGGCGCGCCCATCGGCGCACTGTTGATCATTGCAAACAATGTCGGCTCAATCGGTGAAACCGATATGTCGATGACCTCCGATGGCCGCATCCTTGTGCCATTCAGGGATACAAGCGGTGAAGTCGGTGAAGTGATACTCGATCCCCGCGAGAACATTATTTACGGCACCGACCTCGGCGAAGCGCTGACCGCGCAGACGACGAGTTCAGAAGTCTACGGCTTTGACGGCAACGACAGTCTTTACGGCCAAAACGGCAGCGACAGGCTGGATGGCGGCTTGAGGCTCGACACCCTTTACGGCGGCAACGGCAATGACACTTTCATTCTCAACGATGCCAACAGATTCACATCCTATGCCTATGATACCGTTATCGAATATGCGAACGCCGGCGTTGATACCGTTGAAGTGATGTCCTTCTTCCGCGAGGGCAAAACCTCCATCATTCCGAGCGGCTACACGCTCGCCGACAATGTGGAAAACGGTCGCATCATGGGCGTCGATATCTTCTGGATTAATGGGAATTCGCTCAACAACAGCCTGACAGGCAATGGCGCCAACAATGTTCTCAATGGATTGACCGGCGCGGATGTCATGAGCGGGCGGTTGGGCAACGACGAGTATTTTGTCGACAATGTGTCAGATGTCGTCATCGAGGGTTCGGGACAAGGTGTGTCCGATCATGTCTTCGCAGCACTCAGCTACACGCTCGGTTATGGCCAGGAGGTCGAACTGTTTTCAACCACCGACAGTGCGGGTGTCGGGGCGATAAACCTTACCGGCAACGGGCTTGCACAAACCATCACCGGAAACGCCGGGGCGAACAGGCTTGACGGCGGGCAAGACGCTGTCAGGGATGTGCTGACCGGCCTTGGCGGCAACGACTACTACATCATAAATTCAAGCACTGACGACATTGTCGAGGCGGTCGGCGGGGGCAATGATGACCGCGCACAGTGCACAGTCTCCTTCACTTTGGGCGCTGGCGACAACATCGAAGTCCTGCAAACCAGCAATGCCGGATTGACCACCGCCATCAATCTGACCGGCAACGAGATTGCGCAAGTAATCTACGGCAATGCTGCGGGCAACGTTCTGAACGGCGGCATTGACGCGCTGCGCGACACGCTGATCGGCTATGGCGGCAATGATCTTTACGTCATCAACTCGACAACTGATTTGATTGTCGAAACAGCAGGCGGCGGAACGGCAGACAGGGTGCAGGCAAGCGTGTCGTTTGCGCTCGCTGTCGACGATGACATCGAACTGATGCAGACAACCAACGCCGCGCTGGCAACAACAATCAACCTGACAGGCAACGCGCTGGCGCAGGCAATCTACGGCAACGCCGGTGCCAACACACTGAACGGCGGCATTGACGCGCTGCGTGACACGCTGATCGGCTATGGCGGCAATGATCTTTACGTCATCAACTCGACAACTGATTTGATTGTCGAAACAGCAGGCGGCGGCACCGCTGACCGCGTGCGGACGAGCGTCTCGTTCGCTTTGGCCGCAGATGACAACATTGAGTTTTTCGAGACAACCAACGCGGCAGGTGTGACCGCCATGAGCCTTGTTGGCAACGCGCTCGCCCAGACAATGACCGGCAACGCCGGCGCGAATACGCTGAACGGCGCTTTGGGCAACGACGTCCTGACCGGTCTTGGCGGCGCGGACACTTTCCTGTTCAACACCTCGCTGAGCGCAACAACCAACCACGACACCATTACCGACTTCGTGGCAGACGCAGACACTATCCAGCTGGACAATGCCATCTTCACCGCTCTCGCCGCCACTGGAGCGCTCGCCGCCAGCCTGTTTGAAAACACATCCATCGCGGGGCAAAGCGGAACCGAAGTGATCATCTACGACCGCGCCAACGGTGACCTCTACTACGACACCAACGGAGCCGCCGTCACAGGCGGCCTGGTGCTGTTTGCCGATGTGGCCAACGGAACCGTGCTGACGAGCGCTGATTTTGTTGTGGTTTGAGGCATGATTTCACACCAAGCGCTTAAGCCAAACAAGACGTTGACCGGTCCATTTCAGGGACTTCATTTCGAGATTTTGGTGAGCGCGCAGGGGGTCGAACCCTGGACCTACTGATTAAAAGTCAGTTGCTCTACCAGCTGAGCTACACGCTCCCGACGCAGGTGACCTGCGCAAGTGAGGGCGTATTAAGGGCAGCCATGCTGAAGGTCAACACCCTTGGCCAAAAACACAAAGCCGTGACCGCAAATTTCGGCACTTGCCGTCGCGCCGTGCGGCCCTATCGTGCTGAGGATAACAGTGAAACTTTCGTAAGCCGCCGACCGTATACTCAGAAATAAGCAATAGGGGTTTTCATCATGTCCTTTGCATTTCGTCTCCGCGCCATTCTGATTGCGCTTTTGGCGCTCGCCGCGTCCACCTTTTTGGCCAATGCTGATGATGCGTCAAAGGCCAAGGCGCAAGACATCATCCGCAGCCAGATCGAGGCGTTCAAATCAGGCAAGGATGCTGTCGCGTATTCATATGCCTCGCCTTATGTCCAAGGCTTCTTCCCCGAAGTCGGCATCTTTATGGATATGGTCAAGCGTGGCTATCAGCCGGTTTACAATCCGAAAAATTATGACTTCGGCCGCGCAAAGGAGCCTGTGGATGGTACTGTTGTGCAAGAAGTCCTGATCACAGGTCCGGACAACAAGCCATGGACAGCGCTTTACACACTCGTTCGCCAACCCGATGGCGCGTGGAAAATCAACAGTGTGCAGATCGTGCCGGGAGATGATTCCTCGGCTTAAACCGTTGGCAAATCGCCGCGCGCCCATGCTTCCTGCGTCGCAGCGGTGAACGCCTCATACTGGCGCTCTTCAATCGATGCGCGGATGCCCTGCATCAGATGTTGGTAATAGAACAAATTGTTCC
>JANMQE010000483.1:0-1735 GCA_031370195.1 Phyllobacteriaceae bacterium | reverse complement strand
GCTGGCGGCTTCGCTAATGGCGGCACGGATTTCCTCGTTGGTGATTTTATTGGAATTCGCTGCCACGCTGAACTGATTCAAGTCCTGGCTGGGAGCAACGGCAAAGGCGAGAATATTCGGATCGTCTTCCAGTGTTCGCGCCAGATTCTCCTGACCTGCCGGAGTCGTGGCTTGCATGAGGTTCCCGGTCATTTCAAAAGCCCGTGCATAAGAATTTACCTGCGCGACATAACCCTGAACATACAGCTCAATCTGGCGTGCTTTACTGCGCACAGTTTGCACCTGATAATTCTGTTCCTTCCCTTTCAGAGTCCCGTTAGTAATCCGAATGAGCTGCCATCCAACAAGGAAAACCGGCAGCGCACTAAAGAGAATAAGTACGATAATAATAATATGTTGGACTTTGAAAGCACCTAAATTGATAGAAGGGAGAGCCATAAAATTTGTCGGGTGGGTTGCTAAAGAATTGACCGGAATGGGGTTAGCGTATCGGGGTGGAGCCGCTGCAAGATCGTGCCACTGAATCGTAACAAATCGGGGCTACTGAGACAATAACTTTTTCCAACCAAATGAAGTTGGACTGCGTCTTAACTTTTGTTGTCAGTTATATTTGGTCTGTTGCTGGCAGTTGAATAGTTGATAATTTGAGTATGACTAATCCTGAAATTTCTAGCTTTGCAGGGATGAAGTAACTGACAATGGCTGCACGCAACAGACTAATAAATTTATGAGCGTAGTTGTCGAGACAATGAGCGAGTTTCAAAACTCTGAAGTCGAGATCAGTGATAATTCATTGATTGCCCGAACTTTATCAGGGGAAACAGAAGCTTTTAGTCTATTGGTCAAACGCTGGGAACGACCAATTTACAGCCTGGCGTATCGAATGCTCGGACGCGACGAAGAAGCTCGGGATGCTTGTCAGGAAGCGTTTCTCTCCGCCTATCGAAATTTAAGTAAGTTTCGCGGCGATGCGAAATTTTCTTCCTGGATGTATCGGATTGCTCTGAACGCCTGTCATTCGCGGCGGCGACAATCTTCCATCGTGAGCTATTCGCTTGATGCTGTGGATGAAAACGGCAAAGGTTGGGAAATAGAAGATTCTAAAATTGAGAGTTTGCCGGATCGTATGCAACGCGATGAACAGGCAACCTTAGTGCGAAAAGCATTGCAGGCTTTGCCCCCTGAGATGCGGCAAATTATTGTGATGAAGGAATACGAAGAAATGACGTTTCTCGAAATTTCAGAAATTCTAAATATCCCGCTCAGCACAGTGAAATCGAGGCTTTACACCGGATTGCAGCAAATGCGCCTGCGACTGAGTCAAGTCCGATAAGAGGTAATTTTATGAGTACTGAACCAAACAATTGTGGAAAAAAAGATTTATTGATGGCGTTTTTGTACAACGAAGCCAGTGCTGTCGAGCGCAGAGACTTCGAGGCTCATCAATTGCAATGTGCGGATTGTCGCTTGGAATTAAATTCGTTCAAGCATACACGCGCTGAAATGAATACGTGGCAGTTGCCATTTACGCCAAGCATAAATGTGACGATTCCGCGTACGGCGATGGATGCGCTGCGCGAATTTATTAGTTTAGTTCCGGCGTGGTTCAAAATTGGCTCCGGTTTAGCAACAGCCTCGGCGGCGGCTTTGGTGTTTTTTGCCGCTATGAATATTGGTTCTCGCCCCATCAATTCTGTTCAGCAAGCGCAAGATTCGTCGGTTGTAAAAGTTGAGC
>JANMQE010000463.1:0-2809 GCA_031370195.1 Phyllobacteriaceae bacterium | reverse complement strand
GCCGGATTGGCGAAATAGCCGGTGACGTCCGCATTCGGGTTCGACGCCTTGTTGGCGAGCGCCGGGAAGAAGGCGAAGAAATTGAGGCTCATTGCAGCAAGATTTTCCGTGATCGCCTGATTGTCCTCCTGGAAGAAGGTCTTGCCCCAGTTCGGCGGTGTGAAGCCGTAAAGCTGCTTGTACATTTCGACCGCTTCGGCATTTTTCGGCGTGTTGAGAATGCCGTCCACCTTGTAGGTCGAATAGTCGCCCAATTCGCCGCCATAGCTGAAGATCGTGCCTTCAATGCCCATCAGCATCGCGTCATAGCTGTTGTCCGTGTAGATCGCGATGCCGTAACGCTTTTCATCCGGGCGATAAAAGAACTCGGCAATGTCGCGCAGTTCCTTGTAGGTTTTCGGCACGGCAAGATCATAGCCATACTTGGCTTTGAACGCTTCCATTTCCTTTGGGTCCTCAAACCAGTCCTTGCGGTAGGCCCAGCCTGCAGCGTCGCCTTCCAGCGGGATCGACCAGTATTTGCCGCTGTTGCCCGGATACTCGGCATAGGATTTGACCGTCGCCGGTGCCATCGAATCCAGCACCTTGTTTTTGGCATAGAAGTCGGTCAGGTCAACATAGTGACCACCGGTCGAACCGGCACCAACCCATTGGGAATCGCCGACCACCATATCAAAGGCATCGCCCTTGGCGTTGAATTCGGCAAACGTCTTGGTCTGGAAATCCGGCCAAGGCGTTGTCTGAACCGTGATGGTGACACCGGTTTCGGCGGTGTAGATGTTGGCCAGTTCCTGCAGATAGTTTGCAGGATCCCATTCCGCCCAGAAAATTGTCAGCTCTTCCGCCTGCGCGGTCGCGCTGAATGCGCCGGACAGGGCCATGGCGGTGCCCAAAGTCAGCGACATGAATGTGCGTCTTAACATGCTTGCTCTCCCATTTCGTTGCCGGCCATGTGCCCGAGGCCGCGTTTCTCATTCTTCCAACATCTGCTTTTGTTGGGCGGCCTTGGGCTTTGCCGCATGATCCGGATGTCCCGCTCCTACAGGTCACCCTTACTTCTTTAGACCGTTCCGGCACGAGGTTTGGCCGGGCAGGACTCTTGTGCTCAGGCGACCTTCTCCCAATGGCCTGTCTTTGCTGATTTTAAAACCGCATCGGTCACCAGGTCTGTTGCCAGCGCATCCCTGAACGTTGGCGAGGCCGGAGTGCCGCTTGAGAGACCACACAAAAAGTCCGCAGCCTGATGAATGAAGGAATGTTCGTAGCCGATCTGCAGGCCTGGAACCCACCATTGCGACATGTAGGGATGATCGCTGTCTGTGATGTGAAGCGAGCGCCAGCCGCGCTCGCGGCCCTCATCGCGATGATCGAAATACTGCAACCGGTGAAGGTCGTGCAGATCCCATGCGATCGATGCATGCTCGCCATTGATCTCGAATGTATAGAGTGCCTTGTGGCCGCGTGCGTAGCGCGTGGCCTCGAAGTTGGCGAGCGATCCGTTGGCAAAACGCGCCAGAAACAGGCTGGCGTCATCAATGCCGACACTCTCTATCTTGCCGGTTAAGTTGTGATGCCGTTCCTTGATGAAAGTCTCGGTCATTCCGCAAACCGTGTCGATGCCGCCGTTCAGCCACATTGCCGTATCGATGCAATGGGCCAGAAGATCGCCGGTGACACCGCTGCCTGCGACGCCAACATCAAGCCGCCACAGGCCTTGGCCGCCCTGCGGCAAATCCTTGGAAATCGTCCAGTCTTGCAAAAACTTGGCGCGGTAGTGAAAAATTTTGCCAAGTTTGCCCTCGTCGATCAACTGCTTGGCCAAGGTGACCGCAGGCACGCGCCGGTAATTGTACCAGCACATGTTGGCGACCTTCGCCTTCTCGACCGCATCAACCATCTTCCGTGACTCAGCAGCCGACCGGCCCAGCGGCTTTTCGCACATCACCATTTTGCCGGCTTCAGCGGCGGCGATGGCGATTTCCATGTGCGTGTCGTTGGGGCTGGCAATGTCAATCAGGTCGATGTCCTTTTCGTCAACCAGTCTGCGCCAGTCCGTCACCGAGGATTCATATCCCCACTGGTCCGCAAACGCCTTGCCTTTGGCTGCGTCGCGGGCACAGATTGTTTTCAAAACCGGCTGATACCCGGTGTCGAAAAAGTGCCCGACCTGCGAGAACGCGTTCGAATGCGTGCGGCCCATAAAGCCGTAGCCGACCATGCCGACATTGAGCTTTTTCTTCGCCATCTACGCGGCCCATCCATGCGCATTGCGGACCTTGATCATCGCCGACAGCACATCATTCCATGTCTGCTGTTTCAACATGATGTCGTTGGAGAACATGCAGCCGTCCCAGCAAATATGCTGCACGGCCTTGGTCAGATTGCCGTCGCCGTCGCGCAACCAGAAACCAGCATGATGGGCAATATCGAGCTTGCCGTTCGGATCGTTGGCGAGGCAATGACGGCCGGTCTTGTCGTGGCTGCCCATGCCCTTCACCGTTGCGTCATTCTGCGCCACGTGAAAGTCGATCATCCACGGTCGCAGCGCATCGGTCATGGTTTTCATGGCCGCGTCGAGAACGCTCTTGTCTTTCCAGTCATAGCCTTCGGGCAAAAGTCGCGCTTCCGGAGCATTGTAGCCGAGCGTGTAAAGAAGCGTGTGCGCCATGTCGGCTTGAAATCCAACGGTCTTCGGGCGGCCCACGCCTTCAAGCGTCGCAACCATCGCCTTCCACGAATGCATGCCACCCCAGCAGATTTCGCCCTCTGCTGCCAGTCGTTCTCCATGCGCCTCGGCAACGTCAGCCGC
>JANMQE010000310.1:0-4952 GCA_031370195.1 Phyllobacteriaceae bacterium | reverse complement strand
TGTTTGCCTCCAATGAACGCTATCTTCCCAATCCGGATTCGGCTGTGCACGCCTTTTGCCACGCGGTGCCGAACACTTGGCACCAGATGGGCGTCATTCTGTCTGCGACCGACAGTTTGAACTGGCTGGCGAACCTCACGGGCCGTGATGCGGCGGCCCTGACCAATTCGCTTGGCGTTGAACTTAAACGACCGGGCCCTGTCACCTTCCTGCCCTATCTTTCCGGCGAGCGCACACCGCACAATGACGCCTCAATCCGTGGCGCATTCACCGGCCTTGGCCATGAGTCTGACGCGACGGCGCTGACGAAGGCTGTGGTGGAAGGCGTTGCATTTGCCGTGCGTGACAGTCTCGAAGCGCTGCGCAGCGCCGGAACCGAGCTTGGCCGTGTGTCGGCGGTCGGTGGCGGGTCGCGCTCGGATTATTGGCTGAAAGTGATCGCAACAACGCTCGGCATGCCGGTCGATATTCCGGCAGAGGGCGATTTTGGCGCAGCCTTCGGCGCAGCGCGCCTTGGACTGATCGCCGCAGAAAGTGCCGATCCATTCCTGATCTGCCAGCCACCCATCACCGAGCGCACAATCGAGCCTGACGCCGCGCTCACGGATGCGTTTGCACACGCATACCAATCCTACAAGAACCATTACCCGGCCATCAAAGGAGTCCAGCAGTGAGCACCGGTTTTTTCAAAGACATCCAGCCGATCAAGTATGAGGGACCGGATTCGGTCAATCCGCTCGCCTATCGTCACTACAACAAGGATGAAGTGGTTCTTGGCAAGCGGATGGAAGAGCATCTGCGCTTTGCGGTTGCGTACTGGCATTCGTTTGCCTGGCAGGGCGGCGATCCGTTTGGCGGGCAGACGTTTGAACGGCCATGGTTTGGCGATACCATGGACCATGCCAAGTTGAAGGCGGACGTGGCGTTTGAAATGTTTACGCTGCTCGGCGCGCCATTCTACTGCTTCCACGACGCGGATGTGCGGCCCGAGGGCGCTACTTTTGCCGAGAGCCGCAAGAATCTTGAGGTAATTGTCGATATTTTTGCTGAAAAGCAGAAGAAGACCGGCGTCAAGCTGCTGTGGGGCACGGCGAACCTGTTCTCGCATCGCAGATTCATGTCAGGGGCTTCGACCAACCCCGCTCCGGATGTGTTTGCCTACTCGGCGGCAACCGTTAAGTCCTGCATGGACGCCACCAAGAAGCTTGGCGGCGCAAACTATGTGCTGTGGGGCGGGCGCGAGGGCTACGAGACGCTGCTCAACACGGACCTTGCACGCGAAGACGCGCAGATGGGCCGGTTCCTCAATCTGGTGGTCGAATACAAACACAAGATCGGCTTCAGGGGTGCAATCCTGATCGAGCCGAAGCCGCAGGAGCCGTCCAAACATCAGTATGACTACGACGTGGCGACTGTTTATGGCTTCCTCAAGCGCCATGGTCTGGAAAAGGAAGTGAAGGTCAATATCGAGCAAGGCCATGCGATTCTTGCCGGCCACCTGTTCGAGCATGAGCTTTCATTGGCCAGTGCGCTCGGAATTTTTGGCTCAATTGACATGAACCGCAATGATTACCAGTCAGGATGGGACACAGACCAGTTTCCGAACAATGTGCCTGAAATGGCGCTGGCTTATTATGAAGTGATCAAGGCTGGCGGGTTGAAGACCGGCGGCACCAACTTTGACGCCAAATTGCGCCGCCAATCGCTGAACCCGGAAGACTTGCTGATCGGCCATATCGGCGGCATGGATACTTGCGCCCGTGCCTTCAAAGCGGCGGCCAGGCTCTACGAGGACAAAGCGCTGATCAGCCAGGTCGAAGAGCGCTATGCGGGCTGGAAGGGGGCAGAAGCCAAAGCCATGCTGTCCGGCAAGCGTTCGCTGGAAGAGATTGCCGAACGGGTGGAACAGAAGAACATCAACCCGCAGCCGCGCTCCGGGCGGCAGGAATTGCTGGAGAACATCGTCAACCGCTACGTTTGATGCATGTTCGAGGCGCATGGCTGCATTGCAGGCCATGCCCTTGCGTGTGACGCAGCGTTCAAGTGATATTCGGCGCGGGAACAAAAATCCGCGCCGCTTTGACATCTGCCTTTGGGAGATGTTAGCCACCGGATAATTAAATCGATTGAATCCGGAGAAATCATGAGCAAGACATCCTCATCCGGAAGTGCAGACGTGGCCGACATGCTCGTTGACCGCCGCACTTTTGCAGCAAAGATCATCGAAAAGCTGGTCTATTCGATCGGCAAGGATACATTTGCTGCCAAACCGCACGATTATCTGACGGCAACCATCCTTGCCCTGCGCGACCGGATTATCGACCGCTGGATGGATTCCACCCGCGAAGTCTACAAGACCGGCGGCAAGCGGGTCTATTATCTGTCACTGGAGTTTCTGATTGGCCGGCTGATGCGCGACGCGCTCTCCAACATGGGCATGATGGAAGAGGTTTCCGAGGCGCTGAAATCGCTTAGTGTCGACATTGATCTCATCGCCGCGCTTGAGCCCGATGCGGCTCTCGGCAACGGCGGCCTTGGCCGCCTCGCCGCGTGTTTCATGGAGAGCATGGCAAGCGTCGGGATTCCCGCTTATGGCTACGGCATCCGCTATGTCCACGGCCTGTTCCGGCAGGAAATCAAGGACGGCTGGCAGGCGGAATATCCTGAGACATGGCTTGCGCATGGCAATCCGTGGGAGTTCGAGCGGCGCGAATCCAACTATGAGGTCGGCTTTGGCGGCGTTGTCGAGACTGACGATAGCGACATCGACGCTGATGAGCCGCGGTGTGTCTGGAAGCCGAACGAACGCGTGATCGCAGTGGCTTATGATACGCCGGTTGTGGGCTGGAAGGCCAAGCGGGTTAACACACTGCGCCTGTGGGAAGCCCAGCCTATCGATCCGATCAGCCTGGCAGCGTTCAACTCAGGCGACCATGTCGGGGCACTGCGTGACAGTGTTGCCGCTGAAGCAATCACCCGCGTTCTTTATCCGGCAGATTCGCACAAGGCGGGACAGGAATTGCGGCTGCGGCAGGAATTCTTTTTCTCGTCCGCCTCGCTGCAGGATATTTTGCGCCGACACAAGCAGCAGTACCCTGACTTTCTCAATCTGGCCGATGCCGTCGCCATCCAATTGAACGATACCCATCCGGCGGTCGCTGTTGCCGAACTGATGCGGCTTCTTACCGATGTTCACGGGATTGACTGGGATACTGCGTGGACAGTGTGCAAAGGCACGTTTGGTTACACCAACCATACACTGTTGCCTGAAGCGCTTGAGACCTGGCCGGTCGAGCTGTTTGAGCGGCTGTTGCCGCGCCACATGCAGATTGTCTACCGGATCAACGCGCAGGTCATTCAGGAAGCGCGCAAGCTGCGCGGCTTTGGCGACAGTGATGTCGCGGCAATCTCGCTGATTGACGAATCCAGCGGGCGGCGTGTGCGCATGGGCCAGCTGGCCTTTGTCGGCGCGCACTCGATCAATGGCGTCTCGGCGCTGCACACGGAACTGATGAAGCAGACGGTGTTCGCCGACCTGCACCGGCTCTATCCCGACCGGATCAACAACAAGACCAATGGCGTGACCCCGCGCCGCTGGCTGAACGGCTGCAATCCCGGGCTTTCCGCGCTTATTCACGAGTCCATCGGCGAAGGTTTTCTGGATGATGCAGAAAAGCTGGTCGCACTTGAACCTTTTGCGACTGATTCGGCTTTTCAGGCCAAGTTTGCCAAAATCAAACAGGCCAACAAGGAGCGGCTTGCGGCGTTGGTTCGCCAACGTATCGGTGTGCGGATTGATCCCAAAGCCCTGTTCGACATTCAGATCAAGCGTATCCACGAATACAAGCGTCAGTTGCTGAACATCATCGAGGCGGTGGCGCTTTATGACCAGATCCGCTCCAACCCGCACAAGGATTGGGTGCCGCGCGTCAAGTTCTTCGGCGGCAAGGCAGCACCATCCTACACAACGGCGAAGATGATTATAAAGCTGGCTAATGATGTAGCGAAAGTGATCAATTCAGACCCGGCGGTGCGCGGTCTTTTGAAGATAGCATTCATACCCAATTACAATGTTTCCACGGCCGAAATCATGATTCCAGCTGCCAATCTGTCCGAGCAGATATCGACGGCGGGGTTGGAGGCTTCCGGCACAGGCAACATGAAGTTCGCGTTGAATGGGGCAATTACCATTGGCACGCTTGATGGTGCCAATGTTGAAATCCGCGATCATGTCGGCGATGACAACATCTTCATTTTCGGATTGACAGCTGATCAGGTCGCCGGGCTGCGGCGGGACGGATACAGGCCGCGTGATGTGATCGCGGCCTCGCCGACATTGTCAGAAGCGTTGTCGCAAATCGGTTCCGGCGTGTTCTCGCCTGATGATGTCAACCGCTATCAGGGCTTGATCCAAAACCTTTATGACACCGACTGGTTCCTGGTGACGGCAGACTTTGATGCCTATTACAAAGCCCAGCGGCTGGCTGACAGCGTTTGGGCCACGCCTGCGGAATGGAACCGCATGGCGATCCTGAATACGGCACGTGTGGGATGGTTCTCATCCGACCGGACAATCCGCCAATACGGCATGGAAATCTGGGGCGTCACCGGCCTTTGACACTTCATCGACAATATTGAAATCCGGGCGTGTTCGCGGAATCGCAGACGACGCGAACTTGTCCGGAGAACAATCGGAAATAGGACTTGTAACCGCTTTCAATTCGGCGCTAGGTTCATTCTTGGGAGGGGATGTCGCAATGGCAAGCAAGACCAAAACTCCATCGACAGAGCTTTCGGCCGCTGAAAAGAAAGCGAGCCAACTGCGCGATGCGCTGCAGGCCATTGCTGAAGGCCGTCACTCGGACCCATTTTCCATTCTTGGCATTCAAAAATCCGGCAAAGGTTGGCTCGGACGCGTCTTCGCGCCGGGCGCGGACACCCTGGAGGCTTTC
>JANMQE010000416.1:0-8880 GCA_031370195.1 Phyllobacteriaceae bacterium | reverse complement strand
GGATGGATTGGTGCGGTGCCATGTTCATGGCGAGCGTTTAGAGAAACAATTGAGTCTGCGCAACGGGTTGGTCGTGGTTGCGCAGACTCTGATTCAACGAGTTCACAGGTTGATTCAAGGGATTTAGGCGCCGGATGAGCCGCTCGTCGTTCAGCTTACCAGTTCGCCCAGTGTACCAAGGATGATACCCCACACACGCATGTGGCCTTCGCGGCTCGCTTCGCTGAGGAACTTCACGTGGGTGAGTTCGACATCGGTCGCGCCATCTCCGGCGGGTGTGAAGGTGAGTATCACGTGGCTGCCTTCGGCGGCAAACGGTGATTCCCAAGTGAAGGCGATTTTGGTGTGGCGGTCGATGATCTGATAGGTGCCGGCGTGCGGATTTTCCTTTTCGCCTTTGACGATGAAAGAGAAGCGGCCACCGACTTTTGCATCAATTTCGGCGTGCGGGACGATGAATTTATCGTCGGGCACCATGTATTTTGCCATCATCTTCGGGTCCAGCCAGGCATCGAAAATCTTCTTCGCGGGCGCGTTGATGCGGCGGCTCACGGTCAGGCTCAGGTCGGTCATTTCTTCATCCTCACTCAGCAGTTTGTCCAGTTTCTCAAGGCGAATTTCCCAGATTGAACGAAGCTGCTTGAACCAGACATCGACCAGCCCCACCCGGTCCAGCTCAGCGCTGATCCAGTGCACCCGGCCTTCCA
Organism: Phyllobacteriaceae bacterium; assembly: GCA_031370195.1. Classification (GTDB taxonomy): domain Bacteria; phylum Pseudomonadota; class Alphaproteobacteria; order Rhizobiales; family Rhizobiaceae; genus JANMEX01. The sequence continues at coordinate 8,173 of JANMQE010000416.1, read as the reverse complement.
AGCGCCGTGAAACCAGCCCCGCTGCCTCCAGCACCTTGATGTGCTTGGAAACCGAATTGAGGCTCATGCGGTAGTAGGCCGCCAGATCCGTAACCCTTGTCGGCCCCTCCTGCGCAAGACTTGTCAGGATGGAGCGCCGTGTCGGGTCGCTTGTTGCTTTCAAGACTTCCGAAAGCGCTGCTTCATCAAACTTTCGTTCAACCATATGGGTGAATATACGCTCGCGAATCTTATTGTCAACCATTTGGTTGAATTATATTCAGGATGCTTTGTGGCGCTTCAAATCAAGTCGGCCAGACGCAATTTCACCGGTGATCAAATCTACCGCCCTCGCCAGCTTTTCGTCGATCACATGCAAATATTCGCGCCAATCATCGACGTGGCGAAGCTCAACCTTGCCATCCGAGATACCGCGAAGGCCGATGAGCGGGATGCTGAAATGCATCGCGACGCGTTTGAGCGCGTAGGTTTCCATATCGACCATCTCCGCATCAATCGCGTCATAGGCCGCGCCGGAAACGATGTTGGCACCGGTGGAGAGTGTTGCTTGTTTCAGGCCAAGGATTTGTGGCTCCAGCGGCAATTTGGCCGGGAGGTCAAGGAACGGCGTTCTCCCCTTCTCAAACCCAAGCACCGATGCGTCCATGTCGCGGTAGGAGACGGACGAGGCTTGGTAGATTTCGGTCTGCTCCAGGGTGCGGGAGCCGGCAGAGCCGAGCGAAATGATGATGTCGGGCAGATCGTTTAGGGCTTTCCGTTCGCCGAGGAACGCGGCAAGGACCATTGCGGCTTCGACAGGGCCTACACCTGTCATCAACGGCGTGAAACGGGCGCGCAGGTGCGGGCCATATTCCGGCTCGGCGGCCATGACGAAAAGGAGATTCTTGCCCGTTTGGCGGTGATATCCGGCAATGATATTCATGCTTCAGCCGATGCGGGATCGGCTTTGAAATGTCAATTGAGCCACCAAAGTGACGCGTTCAGCAGCGTGGCGAATGATACCCACGCGGCGTAAGGCACAAACAGCCACGCGGCGATGCGGTCGAGGTTCCACGTCTTGGAGATGAACGCATAGATCAGCGTGAGCAGGACAAGGATGATCACCAGCGCCAAGGCCAGTTGCTGTGCACCAAAGAACACTGGTGACCAGAGGAAGTTGAATACCAGCGCCGCCCACCAGATTTTCATCGGCGTGCTGGCTCGATTGTTCTCCCACAGCCGCCAGCCAGCAACGGCGATCATCACATAGAGAATTGACCAGACCGGGCCGAATATCCAGTTTGGCGGGTTGAAGACCGGCTTTGCGAGCCCCGCGTACCACTCGCCCGGCAGCGTGTAGAGGCCGATGGACGTGCCGCCGCCGAGGACGAGCAGGATGAAAAGCGCAAGCGTGAGGTAGCGGTTCATTGGACAGTCCTTTGACGGATCAACGTACGAGTTACGAAAAAGGTTCGGTGCCGGATCAAATCTGCGGCTCGCGCAGCCGCGAGACAACGGTCAACGACACGCCTACGGCAATCACGGCGACGCCTGCCCAAACCACAAACGCATAACGCTCGCCCAGAACAAATGCGCCAATGCCGACGCCAACAGCTGCGGCGACGATGCCGATTTGACTAAGCGTCACCGGCCCGCCGACATGCTGCAACCGGAAGAACAGCGGCAGCATCAGCGAACTTGCCAGCGCCTGCAGCAGAACAACGCCGGGGATGCTTGCAGCACGGGCGATTTCGTCTGGTGCATAAGCGAAAAGGCCAATGATCGTCAAAATGGTTCCTGCCATGGCATGGCTGCCGACGGCGAGCCAGACCGGGTCCGCGTCTTTCGGCCAGTCGAGCGTCCGGTAAACATTGCCGAACGCAAGGCTTACCGGCACCAGCGCGCCAGCGGCGAGCCAGATCAAATCGGCAGGGTTGCCGATTTCGCCGCGCCCGCTGACGACCATGATCGCGCCTGCAAAGCCGACCGCAATGCCTGCAAGTTCAAACGGACGTGGTTTGCGCAAGCCCGCAAGCACTGACAACGCCAATGTGAAGATTGGCGACAGGGCGTAGAAAATGGACGTCAGCCCGCTGCCGAGATGCGGGATGGCGGCGAACACCAGCGTGTTCGGCACTGCATAGGCAGTCAGTGCCGTGACGGCAAAGTAGCGGATATGCTGCGCATCAAGCGGCATTCTTTGACGACGCGAGAGCAAGTACGCGCCAAGCGTAATTGTGGCTGAAATCGATAGGAGCGCGGCCCAGACGAGGCCAGGCACCCCTGCTCCCGACGCGAGTTTGCCAATCGGAAAATTCGCCCCCAGCAATGCGCCGACAATGATCAGCAGAGCTGCGGGAGAATTGAAGAGCCAAGGCATTGCGTCAGTTGGCTTTTTTCAGCACGGAAAGGAAGAACCCGTCTGTTCCGGTGCGGCGGGGCGTTAGCGTCAAGCCGGTTGTGCCTGCGAGGAACATCTGTTCGTCCAACCCGCCGCGCTTGGCAACGTCCGCCCCGCTTGAGGCCGCAAACCCGCCGTTTGCGCTCAGAAACGCCTCGACCTGCGCCTCATTCTCCTCTCGGAACAGCGAGCACGTGATGTAGACAATGCGGCCGCCCGGCTTCACGTAGGTCTTCGCGGACTGCAGGATCGACGCTTGTTCTTTCATGCGCATTTCAAGTTGCGCGGGCGACAGCCGCCACTTGGCATCGGGGCGGCGACGCCAGGTCCCTGCCCCGGTGCAAGGCGCGTCGATGAGCACCATGTCCATCGCACCTGCGAGATCAGAAAGATCAGATTTGGCGGATCTGACCTGCACATTGCGCGTTTCGGCGCGTTTCAGCCGGTCGAAAATCGGGGAAAGGCGGACCTTGTCGCTGTCGGTAGCGAAAATCTGACCCTTGTTGGCCATGATTGATGCCAAGGCCAAGGTCTTGCCGCCGCCGCCAGCGCAATAGTCGAGCACGGTTTCGCCCGGAGCCGCTCCTGAGAGATTGGCGACGAGCTGGGAGCCCTCGTCCTGAATTTCAAACCAACCCTTTTGGAAGGCCGGCTCGGCCTGTATATTCGGCTGGCGGTAGTCACATGTGCCCGCCGGAATGCGCAGTCCGTCTTCGACGAGACCGGAGGCGACGACGCCGATGTCTTTCGGCAGGTCAGCCAGCACCATCTCGCGCGTGGCAAGCAGCCGGTTGACGCGCATGTCCACTGGCGGGCGGCCGGTCTGGGCTTGGCATTCGGCGACCATTTCATCGCCAAACATTGTGCGCAGATGAGGCACGGTCCATTCGGGAATGTCAGCCCGCACGTGGTCCGGTGCTTTGGCGAGATCGGCAGCGCCGAATGCTTCGAGCGCTTCAAGGGGCGGCAGTTGCGGGGCGAAGCGGTCACCATCAAGCTTGGCTGCAAGCGACGCGGGCGTTTCGTTCCAGCTGTCCAGCAGCACTGCCGCGACCAGTGGAAGCGGGTTATCATCACCCATGCGCCAGGACAACGACAGCTTTTTGCGCAGTGCGTCGTAAACCAGATTGCCGATCGCCGCGCGGTCGCCAGAGCCGGCAAAGCGATGCGACAGACCCCAGTCTTTCAGCGCATCAGCGACAGGGCGCTTGCGCGCTGCCATGTCAGCCAACACTTCCGATGCCGCTGCGATGCGTCCGCCAAGGCGCATGTACAAGTCTCCAATTGGTCAATGCGCCTCCTTTAGAGGCAAGACACGAGGAAGACCACTGGCAAAAGCAATCAAACAGCGTTCGGATAGAGCTTCCATTTCTTTGGGCGAAAGGCAATCTTTTCGCCAACTTCCGCGCGCAGTTCAGGCGGCAGTTCGATTTCGAGGCGATGGCCGGCGGGCAACTCCATCTCGACGTGACGCGTGCCCGCGGTGCGGCGCGTGCCGAGAATTGTGCCCACGATCGCAGCCGAGACACCGTCGGTTACCTCGATGTCGTAAGGGCGGAAAAACAGCATGGCCTCGCCTGACGGAACGCTTTCGTCAGAATTTCCGATCTGGGTGCCGTGATAGCGGATTTGCCCTGCCCCGATGGTCACCGGCAAACGTGAGGATTCACCGATGAAGCCGAAGACGAACGGCGTTTGCGGATTGTCGTAAATGTCGTCCGGCGTTCCGACCTGCTCGATCTGGCCCTTGCTCATCACGACCACACGGTCGGCAAGCTCCAGCGCCTCCTCCTGATCGTGGGTGACGAAAACCGTTGTATGACCCGTCTTCGTGTGGATTTCGCGCAGCCACGAGCGCAATTCGCGCCGGACTTGCGCATCAAGCGCGCCGAACGGTTCATCCAGCAGCAGCACCTTCGGCTCAATCGCCATGGCACGCGCGAGCGCGACGCGCTGGCGCTGACCGCCTGAAAGCTGCGCTGGATAGCGGTTTTCGAGGCCGGGCAATTGTACCAGAGCAAGCAATTCCATCGCGCGGCGGCGGATTTCGGCTTTGTTCGGACGGTTTGATGACGGGCGGACCTTGAGGCCGAAGCCGACATTTTGAACCACGGTCATGTGACGGAACAGGGCGTAGTGCTGGAACACAAAGCCGACATGCCGCTCCTGCACGGTCTTGCGCGACGCGTCCTCCTCACCGAAGAATATTGCGCCTTCCGTCGGATATTCGAGCCCGGCAATCAGCCGCAACAACGTTGTCTTGCCGGATCCGGATGGCCCGAGCAGCGCGATCAGTTCGCCGGAGCGGATGTCGAGCGACACGTCGTTCAGCGCCGGAAAGGCGTCGAACTCTTTGCGCACGTTTTGAACACGAACTTCCATATGGCGGACCTAATGTTTGCGAAGGGCAGATAACTCGTCACTGAACTTCAACTCAAGGAGCGATTTCAGGACCAGCGTGAAGAGGGCAAGCGCCGCGAGCAGTGTCGCGACCGCGAAAGCGGCGACAAAGTTGTACTCGTTGTACAGAATCTCGATGTGCAGCGGCATGGTGTTGGTCAGGCCGCGGATGTGGCCGGATACGACCGAGACTGCACCGAACTCGCCCATGGCACGCGCATTGCACAGGAGGACACCATAGAGCAGCGCCCATTTGATGTTGGGCAGCGTGACATTCCAAAACGTCTGCCAACCGCTGGCGCCCAGCGAAAGCGCCGCCTCCTCATCGGCCGTACCCTGTTCCTGCATCAGCGGGATCAGTTCGCGGGCGACAAAGGGGAATGTGACAAAGATCGTCGCCAAAACAATGCCCGGCACGGCGAAGATAACCTGAACGCCCCAGGATTTGAACAACGGCCCGACCAGCCCCTGAGCGCCGAACAGCAGCACAAAGACCAAGCCCGATATCACCGGCGAGACCGAGAATGGCAGGTCGATGAGCGTCGTCAGGAATGCCTTGCCCTTGAACTCATACTTGGCAATCGCCCAGGACGCCGCGATGCCGAAGACGAGATTGAGCGGCACGGCAATGCCTGCGACCAGCAAGGTCAACTTGATGGCGGCGATGGCTTCCGGATCAGTAATGGCGATGAAAAACTCGCCCGCGCCCTTCCGGAAAGCTTCCACGAACACCGCAACCAGCGGCAGGATGAGAAAGAACGCGAGATAGACGAGGGCGACGACTGTCAGGATGACACGCCAGCGGCGGCCTTCCGTGGTCGCGCGGCGCGGTTTGATGTGCAGCGGGTCTTCATTGAGATCACGTGCCATAACCGTACCTCTTGCGGCTCCAGGCCTGAATGAGATTGATCACCAAAAGCATGGCAAACGAGATCACCAGCATGATGGTGGCAATTGCTGTCGCACCGGCATAGTTGAACTCTTCAAGTTTTATGACGATCAGCAGCGGTGCGATCTCGGTGACTTCAGGGATGTTGCCTGCAATGAAGATCACAGACCCGTATTCACCGACACCACGTGCAAAGGCCAACGCAAAACCGGTCAGGATCGCCGGAGCAAGACCCGGCAGCAGAACCTGACTGATTGTCTGGAAGCGGGACGCACCAAGGGTGGCGGACGCCTCCTCCACTTCGCGGTCAATCTCCTCCATCACCGGCTGAACGGTGCGGACGATGAACGGCAGGCCGACGAAAATCAGCGCAATGACGATGCCGGCGGGTGTGAACGCAATCTTGATGCCCGCAAGTTTGAAAATCTGGCCGATCCACCCGTTCGGCGCGTAGAGCGCGGTCAAAGCGATGCCGGCAACGGCGGTCGGCAGCGCGAACGGCAGGTCAACGATGGCGTCAATGATGCGCTTTCCCGGAAAACGGTAGCGCACGAGCACCCACGCGATGATCACGCCAAAGACAACATTGACAAGCGCCGCGATAAAGGCTGTGCCGAATGAAATATACAGCGCATGGATGACGCGGCTGTCGGCGGCGATCTTTGCAAATTCCGCCGGCCCGAGGCTAGCCGACCTCAGCACCAGAGCCGCCAACGGGATCAGCACGATCAGCGTCAGGTAGACCAAGGAAAAACCAAGCGCCAACCGAAACCCCGGAAGGACGCTTGGTTTCATCCAGCTGGTCTTCGCTCGCGCGAAGTATTTGCTCATGCATCCGCCTCAGTTGGTCGGCTTGTAGATTTGGTCGAATACGCCACCATCGTCGAAATGGTAAGGCTGCGCCTTGGGCCATCCACCGAAAAGCGGGTCGTCGATGGATACAAGCTTCAACTGCGGAAGTTTTGCAAGCTCTGCCGGGTCAACGAGATCCGGCAATGATGGACGGTAGTGGTGCTTGAGCGCCAGTTTCTGACCATCGACCGTATACAGGAAGTTCAAATAGGCCTCGGCGACCTTGCGCGTGCCTTTGGCGTCAACGTTGCCGTCAACGACAGCGACTGGCGGTTCAGCAAGGATGGATTGCGGCGGGATGACAATATCGAGGTTTTCCGCGCCAAACTCGTCAAGTGCCAGATAGGCTTCGTTCTCCCAACTTATGAGCACATCGCCGATTTCGCGCTGGGCGAAAGTGGTTGTCGAGCCGCGCGCGCCGGTGTCCAGGACGGGCACATGCTTGTAAAGCGCGCCGATGTATTGCTTCACCTTGGCTTCGTCGCCGCCGTATTCGCTGTTCGCCCACGCCCAAGCCGCCAGATAGTTCCAGCGTGCGCCGCCGGAGGTCTTCGGATTCGGCGTGATCACTTCGACGCCGTCGTTCACCAGATCGCCCCAATTGTTGATGGCCTTCGGGTTGCCCTTGCGGACCAGAAAGATGATCGTCGAGGTGTATGGAGATGAATTGTTGGGCAGTCTGGAGCGCCAGTCTGCCGGGATTTTGCCTGTTTTCGCCGCGATGGCATTGATGTCGCTTTCAAGCGCCAGCGTCACGACATCTGCGTCCAGTCCGTCGATAACTGAACGGGCCTGCTTGCCCGAACCGCCATGCGATGCTTGTATCGTGACCGTCTCACCGGTGTCCGCCTTCCATTTGGCGGCAAACACGGAGTTGATGTCCTTGTAGAGTTCGCGGGTCGGATCATACGACACGTTGAGGATTGTCTGATCGGCAAAGGCTATCGTCACGGAAGGCAGTGCGACGGAAAAGGCGAGCAGGCCCGTCAGCAGGATTGATGAGCGTCTGTTCATGTCAGCCTCCATGTGTTGAACATGCCAATACACTATTCAGTGAGCAGAGAATTGAAAACTCCGGAAAGCCCAATTATGACGCCGCAAGGATAACAGCATTCCAAATAGCCGCCGTTTCAAGCATCATTTGTTTCGGATTACCGTGACAGTGCACTCAATTCCAGCAAATCCCGGCTCCCGGTGGTCTTTCCCTTGCGGGCGCCGAAGGCGGGCAAGACCCGTGGCTCGCCCCGTGGATGTCGGCGAATGCCGACAAAGGGGGATGCCCCGGTGGTTTGCAGAGTGGGTGCAGGACGTGGCCCTTGCGACCACTGACGGACCGGCTTTGCCGCGTGTTCGGAGGACCCCTCGCTGTCCTGTCGGGCATCTCTCCCTCAAGTGGAGAGATCGACAATCACGATCTATCCACGCTCTCGCGCCGCCTAACGTATTGAAATATATCAATCTACGATTATTTTCAGCCAAATCTATCCACCATCCCGAACAGTGCGGCATAATTGCCTCGCGTGTTCCTTCGGGAAGGTCATTCCGGTCCATCCGGTTTGATGCGAAGGAGCTGGCTTCGGTGGGGGTGGCCTAATGGAACCATCCTCTCCGGCCGAGACGGGTTCCCCCAAATTGTGCGGGGGATAGTGCGA
>JANMQE010000301.1:0-2446 GCA_031370195.1 Phyllobacteriaceae bacterium | reverse complement strand
GCGCGGTTTTCCGTCGAGGAGCCCGGTATCGAGATCGAGCTCATCGGCACCAATCTTGTCGACAATCTGCTGCGCCGCGACGCCGATATCGCCATCCGCATGGTGACGCCAAGCCAGGAGGAGCTGGTGGCCCGCAAGATCGCCGAGACGCCGCTGGCGATGTGCGCGAGCCAAACCTATCTGGCGCGTCGCGGAGCGCCGACGGACCCGTTCGACCTGTTGAACCATGCCTTGATCGGCCAGGACCGCGACGACGTGATGATCAAGGGCTTCAACGCGCTCGGTGCGAAGGTTGACCGCCATTCCTTCCGCTTCCGCACCGACAATCAAGTCATCATATGGCAGGCGATTATCGCGGGTGTCGGCATTGGACTTGCCCAAGTGCCACTGATTGCGCGCGAACCATCTGTCCAAAGACTTTTGCCCGAGCTGCCGCTGCCGGTGTTGCCGATGTGGCTGACCATGCACAAGGATGTGCGCAATTCACCGCGCATCCGCCGCACGGCTGATTTCCTCTATGCCGCGCTGTCGGATTTTGCCCGGTCCGCCGATGCCACTTGAGAGGCGGCAAGGCCGACCACAACCAACGCCCCGGCAAGTACGACGTAGGTGATGCGGAAGCCTATCTGCTCGGCGATAAAGCCGATGGCAGACGGTGCGATCAGGATGCCGGAATAGCCCATCATCGTGACCACCGAGATCGCTGCGCCTGCGGAAAAGCCCGAAAGATTGCCCGCAGCCGAAAACGCAATCGGCACCGTGTTTGCAATGCCAAGCCCGGCGACTGCGAAGGCGGCAATGGCAAACCAGTCCGTCGGTGCCAACCCGCCCGCCAGCATGCCCGCTGCGGCAATGAATGCCGACCAGCGCATGGTGGCAACCGCGCCAAAGCGATTGCGCACGCCATCGCCGGCAAAGCGCATGATTGCCATCGTGCCGGCAAAAAACGCGAAGGCGAGACCGGAAACCGACAGCGAGGAGCCAAGCTCTTTCGACAGGTAAAGCGCCGCCCAATCCAGCACCGCGCCTTCCGGCACCATCGAGAACAGCGCCATGAACCCGAGAATGTAGACGATGGGGGCTCTCGGCCATTCATACTTCGGCTTGGGGCCGTCATCTTCATGATGCATCGGCTCGTTGACCAAAAATTGCATCGCAATGACAACGATCGCCAACGACACGGCGCTGGCGAGAATGGCGTGGCCCTCGGCCCCGATCCGCTCGATGATCGGCCCGCCCAATCCGCCGCCGATGAAGCCGCCAAGTGACCAGAAGCCGTGCGACGCGGACATGATTGCCTTGTCGAGCCGCCGTTCGACCTCAACGGCGTTGGCGTTCATCGCCACATCCATCGATCCGCCGCACGCGCCGGTGAAGAAGAGCGCAATCGCCGCCAAGGGTATCGACGGTGACAGTACAATGGCCGCAAGGCCGAAACAGGCGATGATGGCAAATGTGCGTGTGACGGTGCGCGAACCATAATGGTTGATCAGACGCCCCGTCCACACCATCGCAACAACAGCGCCGAGCCCAAACGCCAGAATGAGCAGGCCAAGCGTGAACTCGGTGATCGAGTGGCGCGGCAGCATCAGCGGAATCTGCGGTGCCCATGAGCCGATGATGAAACCGTTGACCAGAAACATCGCGGCAACAGCCCATCGCCCGCGTGACGCTGTCATTGTGTCTGATAGTGCAATCGCTGACATGAAAGTCCTTTCAGGCGCAGACGAGCACCGGGGGCAAAATGGCTAGGGAGGCCCGCTTGGCCGGATCAAGATCACTTTCGATCACGATGTGGTCAAAGGCGCTGAGCGGAAAAACCGGATGGGGCGCGGCAGTGCCGATCTTCTCATTGACGGCAGCGACCAGGTTCATGCGCGACTGGCGCGTCAGCAAGCGCTTGAATTCCGCGTCCTCAGCCTCGAACGCGGTCACGCCAGTCACGCCGGACACGGCACACGCGCCGATGAACGCAATATCAGGCCGCAGCTGTTCCAAAGCGCGCTGTGCCAGCGCGCCTGTTGCCGCGCCGGTCCTTGAATCCACTTTGCCGCCGATCATGAACAGCCGAAGCCCCGGACGGTCCATGACAGCTGCGGCAATGTGCGGCGCATGGGTCACTATGGTCAGATCAAGAGTATCCGGCAACACCAGCGCCGCAGCCAAATTGGTCGAACCCGCATCCAGAAACACCGTCATCCCGCGCTCGACAAAACCGCACATCGCCAATGCAAGGCGGCGCTTGCGCTCGGTGCCGATGCCATAGCGCTCTGCAAGCGACAAATCAGGCGCAGGTACCGGCAAAGCCCCGCCATAAACCCGGATGCACTGCCCGGCAGCAGCAAGCTCACGCAGATCGCGCCGGATCGTGTCCTCCGAGACATTGAACTCCAACGCAAGTTCGGCCGCAATCACCCGATCAGCAGAGCCGAGCCGTCGGCGGATC
>JANMQE010000298.1:0-4391 GCA_031370195.1 Phyllobacteriaceae bacterium | reverse complement strand
GATGTCACGCTCAAGATTGAATATGCCTACGCCAGCGCGGCGGACGCGAGCCGCCAGATCATGCGCCTCATGCCGCTTGATTTGCCAGGTGAGCAGCGCCTTGTTGCAGGCACTCAAGACGTCAACCCAAAGCCGCAGGAATGGATCAACCGGCCCGACTTCTTTGGCAACCGCAGTGTCGAAATCGCTTACACAAAGGCCCATCGCGACATTGTTTTTACCATGCATTCGCGCGTCGAAAGGTTTGAGCGTGCAGTGCCAGCCGATACTTCTCCACCGCTTGAAGAGCTTGGTGATGCGGTTGAACAGATCACGAGCCTTGACGCAGCGACTCCGTATCACTTTCTTGGGGCGTCACCGCGTGTGAGACCCGAAAAGGCGACGACCGGTTATGCCCGCTCGGTGGTCAAGGACGTTTTGAGCACTTACGGTGCCGTCATTGCCATCGGTAAAGCCTTGCATGATGACATGACCTACGACGCCGAAGCGACGAGCGTGGACACGCCGATGCTGGAGGCGTTTGAGGGACGGCGCGGAGTGTGCCAGGATTTCTCGCATATCATGATTGCCTGCCTGCGCGGTCTCGGCATTCCTGCAGGCTATGTCAGCGGTTTCCTGCGCACAATGCCACCGCCGGGCAAGCCGCGGCTCGAAGGGGCCGATGCGATGCACGCATGGGTGCGGGCATGGTGCGGCTCTTCCATGGGATGGATTGAATATGACCCGACCAACGCCATCATGGTTGGCACAAATCACATTGTCGTTGCCCGTGGCCGCGACTATTTCGATGTCGCGCCGGTAAAGGGCATGTTGCGCACATCCGGCGATCATACCACTGACCAATATGTCGACGTCGTGCCGCTCACGGCTTGCGCAGCCTGAGTCCCATACTTGCCTGGCCATGGATTGGAAACTTGCTCAGCCGAATGCATCTCTCGCGATACGCGCCGGTGTGCCACAGAGGCAGCCACGTGGATAAATATTCTCAACTTGGCATTGTCCGCTTGCACCCTAAATTGGGTTGATATACACTTACACTTGGTCCGTATGTAAACGCTGTGTTTTTTGCTTTGAACAGGCAAAGAGCATTTGGTCATCTATTTTGATAACCGGGAGCAATACTATGGACCCCACACAATCAAGACAGTTTTTTTCTGATAGTTTCATAGTCATGAGCGCTGCCGGGGCTCTGATTATAGTTGCGCTGACAGTCGGGTTTCTTGCCTATCGTGATTGGCAAATCTCCAAGACATCGCCGGATGAGCAAAACCGCATGCCGTTCAGCGCGAAATTTCTGCTGATTGTGCTTGGCGGCGTTGTTTTTGTCTGGATGGTTGATTCAATCTTCAGCAACACGTCGCAAGGCACGGGCTTTGCCACTGTCGCCGGACTCATCCTGCTCGGTGTCGCCGCCGTTATCGGCATCATGAACCTGCTCAGCGTGTCGGCAGCGCGGATCGGCATCATTGACGGGCGCCAGCCATTCGGCCTGCCGGAAGGTTCGGTCAGGGCAATTCTCACGATGGCATTCATCGTGCTGGTCGGCGTGCTGTCGTCTTTCCTGTTGACCGGAAACCAAAGCCGCAGCCCGTTTCATACCCTCGGCATGGAAACAGCCAGAGTTGCTGCGCGGCCGCAAGCTGACACGTTGGCACTTGAACTGCGCAAGATTTACGCCGCAGACGCAGTTGTCGAAGTCAGAACCATTGTGGCGGCTGACAAGACGGAGACATTTGCCCTGATCATCCATCCAAAGATCGACTTCACGGTCGCAGACGACATCGCCAAACAAACCCTGACAATGATCTCGACCATCCTTGCAGCCATGATCGGCTTTTACTTCGCAGCGCGCGGCGGCGGCGAAGGGGCGGATCCGGCAGTCATCCGCCGCACGGCAGCGCAGGCGGAATTGTCGAAACTGGTGTCCAACTCTGCCGCAGAATCGGAACTGGAAAGGCTGCGCGCCGCTTTATCAAACGCAAAGCCGGCGGCAGAGGCCAAAAGCGGTACTGAAAGGCAAACTTCGCTTGACGCCTTGAGCCGTGCGGCAGCGCAGCTTGACAAGCTGCAGAAGCAATGGGGTGAGGCCAAGGCAATTCTGATGACACCCAGCCCGGCACTTGCAGACGTCGAAACAGCAAACGGCAATCTTCGCTTGCTGGAAGGCGCGCTCAAGGCGCTGGATAATGTGGTTGCCGGTCGAGAGGCCGCAACTGTTTCGCAGCCTGCTACCACTGCGCCGCCCGCAAAAACCACCACAACCATTCTGAAGTCCGGCCAGTGACATAACCTTCAGAAAGGCAACCCTGACATGAGTGCAGGCACAAAAAATCCTGAGCCGATGCGGGCGGAGCTGCGCGATACGCTGATCCGCAGCCTGGTGTTTGAGACTTTCGGGCTTCACCGCTTCACCCAAGATTCGCCGATAACGCCGGATGTCTGGATGCGTTTTTTGAAGCTGGTGCAATGGAAGATGAAGGCACCAGAGAGTCGCGAAACAAAGGCAATGGCCTATAGGGTCCGGCTTGTTTTGACACCCAAACAAACGATGAGCGACGATGGTCACCCGGCCGGGCATGCCGGGCAACTGGCAGAGAAAATACGAACTGCCATACTGGGCAGGCCGCGTGAAGCAGCGCAATTCACCAACCCGGACGTCGCTGAGAAAATGCGTGAGAATGAGCAGGCAACGCTTGCGCCATTCAAACTTGCCGCGACCACCCGGTATGTTGCCATTGATGTTAGCTTTGAACAGCTGATGAAGCTGCTGCTGCCTTTGACGGACTGGTGGCCAAGGCAGGACCTGAGCGACATCAAAGACCTTGAGCAAGTACTCTACGACCAAATCAAGAACGGGGTTAGCGTTCAAGCGGCGCTGTTGAAACTGAACAACACGGAGTTTTTTCGCTATGCAGCGCTGACTTCAGTCATCAACCGGCTTTTGACCTGCTCTGTTTCTAGCACAGAGCTTGAAAAACTTGCAAACATACTCGCGCCTTTGGAGCGTCAAATTGACGCCGACGGTGTTGAGCCCGCAGATGACGATGAGCCTTTTGCGACCGCAGATCGCGCAAAAATCGGGCCGCCGCAGGAAGGGCAAGTTGCCGAGCTTCTCGGGCTGTGGAAGGGCTATGCTGATATGATTGGCAATCGTACACGAGTGGAAAGTGCCGTTCCTTCAGAGCAGGACAAAGAGAAGGATGACATTTCAATCTGGTCCATACAACTGAACCGGCCCGCTTACCGGCAAGTGAAGCCTGTAGTCGCCAAAGCCAGCTCAAGGCGTGGCCAGCAATCATCCGAGACGGTCAAGGCTGACGCAGCAAAGCAGCTTTTTTCAATCAAAACCGGCCATTTGGCATGGGGAATTATCGACACCGGCATTGCAGCGAACCACAAGGCATTTACACGCGAGCCGTGGCGACCCGGCGACCCTATTGTTCCGGCATCGACCTCACGAGTCATTGCGACACTTGATTTCACCATGCTTCAAGACCTTCTGTCAGAAAGCGACAAGGGCGTTGACCAGATACTTGACCGGCTTGGCACAAGCCCTGACAATGCTGCGGCGAGACAGGAAGAGAAGAAAAAAATCCTGCGATCACTGAACGCGATCCGGGACGAGAACATCAACGGCAGACAGCTGGACTGGGCGCTGCTTGAGCGGCTCATCCGGATAGATACCGCATCCGCGCCAACGCCGCGAGACCAACATGGAACCCATGTCGCCGGTATACTTGGCGGCAATTTGCCGGAGGGCGTGGACGGAGACACTGCAAGATTTGAAGGTGTTTGCCCGGACATCAAATTATATGATCTGCGGGTATTCAATGACGAACCGGGCCAGAATTCCGGTGGCGACGAATTCACTGTGCTGGCAGCACTGGACTATGTTGCATGGCTCAACCGCGACCCGATGCGCCCTGCGATACACGGCGTGAACCTCTCGTTGGCGATCCCCTATGTGGTGGACACGCATGCCTGCGGGCGCACACCGGTGTGCGACGCGTGTGACAGATTGGTATGGAACGGCACAGTCGTTGTCGCAGCGGCCGGAAATTCGGGATTTGAAAAGGAGCACAAGCAAGCCGAGCTTGGAGTCGGCTTCCGTGGCATGACGATCACCGATCCCGGCAACGCGCAGGAAGTCATCACAGTGGGTGCGACGCATCACAGCGAGCCGCACACCTATGGCGTCAGCTACTTTTCCAGCCGCGGCCCGACTGGCGACGGTCGCATGAAGCCGGACATTGTCGCACCCGGCGAGAAAATCCGCTCGACAGTGCCCGGGGACAAAATGTGGGTGATGGATGGAACTTCGATGGCGGCACCTCACGTTTCAGGCGTTTGTGCGCTGCTGATGGGCCGCTACTCCGAGCTGATCGGCGAGC
>JANMQE010000278.1:0-2760 GCA_031370195.1 Phyllobacteriaceae bacterium | reverse complement strand
CCAAGGTGCCATGGATCTCCACTCCTCCCGCAGCCAGGTCGATCTGAATTTCCTCGCCGGACTGGCGCTCGACGCTGGCCTGAATCCAAGTCTCCAAGACCGGATTCAAAATGCCAACACCGCCCAGGAAGCCCTTGAGTTCGCAGCCGAAAACAGCGTCAATCTTGCCGGCCCCGTAGCGCGAATGGCCCTCGCCACCTGCTGGGACATCCTGCGCGATGCACCCGTGCGGGTGGAGATTTTGATCACGGACAGGAAGGGAAATGTCATTGCAAGGGAGGGGTAGCATGGCTGTATTGGGACAAGGTCGCGGCCCTTCCCTTCTCCCCGCCTCTTGCGGGGGTCCGAAGGACGGGCGAGACCCGTGGCTCGCCCCGGCAGTGCCCGGAGGGCGGATGAGGGGCAGCTCCGAGCGGTCGAAAGTTGCGTTCTCGATGCGCACCACATTCCGCATTGGCCTATACATTGAGTTTCGCTTCGATAATGCTACGGCAAATAATCCCAACAGAATCAAAAAACGCCACCCTCGGCGCTGCCCCTCATCCGGCGCTTCGCGCCACCTTCTCCCCGCAAGCGGCGGGGAGAAGGGTAGACGCCGCGAGTGGCGCTCCTGATGACCATCCTCATCCTCGGCGGCACCACCGAAGCCGCAACCCTCGCCGCCCGCCTGACGCATCGCGGTATCCCCGTCACAACCTCCCTCGCCGGCCGTACCCGCGAGCCTTTGTCGCTCAAGGGCAAAACCCGCACCGGTGGCTTCGGCGGGCCGCAAGGCTTGGCACAATACATCCGCGAAAACGCCATCTCAGTCTTGGTCGACATGACCCACCCCTTCGCCACCCAAATCTCCTTGAACGCCCGCAAGGCCGCAGAACTCACCGGCATCAAATTGATCCAATGGCACCGCCCCGCATGGGAAAGGCTCGACGGCGACCAATGGCTAGAAGTCCCCGACATCGCCGCCGCCGTCACCGCAATCCCGCTAAACGCCCGCGCCCTGCTCGCGCTCGGCAGCCAGCACATCGCCCCGTTTGCAGCCCGCCAAGACGTCAACTACCTCATCCGGATGATCGACCCGCCCCCCGCGCCCCTAACCCTTCCGGACTACGACCTCCTCCTCGCCAAACCCGGCAGCGTGGAAGAAGAATTCGCCCTCCTGCGCGACAAGCACATCACCCACATCATCTGCCGCAACTCCGGCGGCAAAGCCTCCTATGCCAAGATCGCCGCTGCAAGATTGCTCGGACTGCCGGTGATCATGATCACAAGAACGTCCAGCGAGACCGGAACCGCCTCGCTAGAAGCCATCGAACAGCAGATCATCACGGCCATTGGCTGACCCTGTCAGCATCTCCTGCCACCGCCTTGCCGCCCGCAGATCACCATGCCACTCTGCCGCTAAAATGGAGCCAAAATGATCCTCATCGGCCAATATGATTCGTCGTTCGTCCGTCGCTGCGCCATTGCCATGCGGCTTTACGGCATGAACTTTGAGCACAGGTCCTGGTCCACCTTCGGCGACGCGGACCAAATCCGCGCCTACAATCCGCTCACCCGCGTGCCGACACTGGTGCTCGACAATGGCGATGTGCTGAACGACAGCTATTCGATCATTGATTACGTCGACAGCCTCGCCCCGCACGGCAAATTGCTGATGCCCAAGCTCCAGCCCGAGCGCCATCAGGTCATGGCCGTCATGTCGCTCGCCACCGGCCTTGCCGACAAGGTTGTCGCGCTGTTTTACGAAAAAGTCCTGCACGGTCACCCGTCAGAGAAATACATCGCCCGCTGCCGCACCCAAATCGGCGAAACCTTGGCCGCCCTCGAAGCCGACCGCGCAAAACGCACTGACGACCACTGGTTCGGCGACCGCATCACCCACGCCGACATCGCCGTCGCCTGCGCCATGCAGCATCTCGGCGCCTCACATCCCAATATCGCTGCAAACACCAGCACCCCCGCGCTCGACGCCCATTGCGCCAGAATGGAGGCGATGCCCGTCTTCAAGGAAATCTTCCAGCCCTTCATCCCGCCAGCCTGAGGCATGCCATGAAAGCCTTGCTCGCCGCCACGCTCCTAATCATCACCGCGCCTGCCCTCGCGCAAGGTCTGCCAGGCTGCGCCAAAACCGGAGCGGCCTCGGTCATGTTCAACAGCAAACCGGCGCTCAAACTCGCCGACGTCGCCGCCTGCCCGGCAGGCTCGTTCGAAATCATCCCGAACGTCATGATCGAGGGCCAACCGATGGTCCATTTCAACACCGGCGTTAGCGGCTGCATCGCGGGCGCAAGCCCCAACGTCATCGTCGGCGGCAAAGCAGTCACCACAACCGGCGACGTCGCCTGCCCGCAAAACTGAGGCCGGAAATGTCCCGCCAAACCGTGAACAATATCTGCGCCACATTCCCCGGAGCCGAAGTTTCAGATCCATGGGGCGGCGGCCACGACGCATGGAAAGTCGGCGGCAAAATGTTCGCCTCCATGGGCGCCATCATGGAAGGCGTGTCCATCAAGACGGACAGCATCGAAACCGCCCAGATGCTGATCGAAGCCGGCGTCGGCAAACGCGCGCCCTATTTTCACGGTTCATGGATCAACATTTCTTGGGATATGGATGAGAAGGAACTGACCGCCCGCCTCGCCAACTCCTACACTCTGATTCGTGCAAGCCTTTCAAAGAAGGTGCAAGCCGCGCTTCCCTCCCTTCTCCCCGCATCTCGCGGGGAGAAGGTGCCCCGATAGGGGCGGATGAGGGGCAGCG
>JANMQE010000161.1:0-4765 GCA_031370195.1 Phyllobacteriaceae bacterium | reverse complement strand
CCGTCGCGCCGTAGCCTTGGCGTAGGCGGATGCCTCGACCCAATCGAGTGCCCTCAATGCGACACGCCTATCCGTCTCCTTGAGCCGAAATAACAATTGCTTTTCAGCAACCAATGTCGCAAACAGAAAAAAACGACGAAGGCAGAATTGCCTGCTTGCGACAAAAACATTCCGGGGAGATCATGATCAACAAGCCGGCACCCAAGCGCTCCATTGTTTTCTTTCTCATCCCCGATTTTTCCATGATTGCATTTGCCACAGCCATTGAGCCGTTGCGGCTGGCAAACCGGATGCTTGGATATGAAAGTTACAAATGGCGCCTCGCTTCTGCCGACGGCAAACCGGTGTCGGCGTCCAACGGCGTGGTCTGCGCTGTCACGGCATCGCTTGATGATGAACGCCGGATGATGATGGGGCCGGACAAACCGTCCATGATCTTTGTCTGCTCCGGCATCAATGTCGAGAAATACAACAACAAGTCCGTGTTTGCGTTCTTGCGCGAAGAATACAATCGCGGCGTTTCCGTCGGCGGCCTGTGCACCGGCGCGCATATTCTGGCGGCAGCGGGCCTTCTGTCCGGCAAGCGCTGCGCAATCCATTGGGAAAACCTGCCGGGTTTCTCGGAATCCTTCCCCAAGGCCAATGTCTTTGCCGATCTTTTTGAAGTCGATTCCAACGTCTACACATGCGCAGGCGGCACGGCAGCCCTCGATATGATGGTCAAACTGATTGGCGATGACCATGATGAAAATCTGGTCAACCGCGTCTGCGAACAGGCGTTGACCGACCGCGTGCGCAACCCGCAGGATCGCCAGCGGCTTCCGCTGCGCGCCCGGCTCGGGGTGCAGAATTCCAAGGTTTTGACAATCATCGAATTGATGGAGGCAAATCTGTCCGAACCGCTGTCGCTGATCGATATTGCCGATGATGTCGGCCTGTCGCGCCGCCAGATCGAGCGGCTTTTCCGCCACGAAATGGGCCGCTCACCTGCCCGCTACTACCTGGAGATAAGGCTCGACCGCGCACGTCATCTGCTCATTCAATCATCACTGCCGGTTGTAGAAGTGGCCGTCGCCTGCGGCTTCGTTTCCGCCTCGCATTTCTCCAAATGCTACCGCGAAATATACGGCAGATCGCCGCAGCAGGAGCGTCTTGACCGCAAAGCGCCGCTCGCAGCCTGACAATCCCTGCCGCCGCAACTTCTTTACAACCAGCCGGTGATATCCCGAAACTTTTATTTATAGGTTTAACGGCAATCTAAGCCCGTTGCCGTATGCTGGCAATTCAACTGAACTGTCAGGAACCCGAAATGACAGCCCCCGTGTTAGAACGGCTTGCCAAAGAACCGATCCAGTCCGGCATCATCACCGGATTTGCAGCCTTGGGCGCGGCTGCCGTGATCAACATCGCGTCAAACTATATTCTGGGCAGCGCCAGCGCGCCGGGCACAGCCGGATTCTTGCTCGCAAGCGCAGTCTCTGTTGTCGCCGGCACAGTCGCCGGCTATCGTGCTTCAGTGAGGTCCCGTTCCCATGGGTCTGATCTCGACATGGCGGAAAAGCTTGCCAGCGGCGACTTTTCCTCATGCATTCGCCACGGTGATGTTGAACTGTCGCCACTCGCCTTTGCCCTGACCGCCATTGCCGAACGGCAATTGCAAATTGACACGAGCCAGGCCCGCATCATCAATGATTCATCGCTGCGGCAGGAGCAGCTGTTCTCGGCGTTGGATTGCCTGCCCAACGAAGTCTCGGTCTATGATCGCCAAGGCCTGCTGGTTGCCACCAACAAGGCCTTCAGCCGCCGTTGCAATTTGATCGGCGCGGTCGTTGCGCCCGGAATGCTGCAAAGCGAAGTGCTCAACGCACTCGCCAAATCCACCGGCGCAGGGTTGCCGATGAACGAGCGCGAATCCTGGTTCAAAGCCCAGTCCGAGTTGCGCGCCGATTGCCTGCAGTCCGGTTTGCCAGTCCGCTTCCACCGCTTTGATGGTTCGATGGCAACCTTGTTTGTCGAGAAAACCTCCGAAGGCAACCACGTCGAAATCATCACCAACATCGCCCACGAAGCCGAGTTGGAAGAGCGCGCGGCGCGCGCAGAACGCGAAGCGTCCGCTGCCGATCGCATCAAGGCAGTCACCCTTTCAAGGCTCAGCCACACAATCCGCACACCGATGACCGGCGTGCTCACCGCGTCCGAACTGATGATGAAGTCGGATCTTGATCCGGTTCAGCGCAGCCGCCTCGATATCATCCGGCGCTCGGCAAGCACCTTGCTTGGCGTTGTCCAGGACATGTTCGACCTTGCGGCGGACGCCAAGGAAAGCGCGAAGGCAAAAGAACAGCCGCGGGAAAACCTCGCCCGCCGCGCGATACTTCTGGTCCCGACAGAAGGCGGCATGCAAGCCATCCGAGACAGGCTGGCGGCAGAAGGCTATGAAGTTGCCATCGCAGAAAGCGCCCGGCTGGCAGCAGAAGCCGCCGCCCACATGTCGGCATCAAGCCGTCCCGTCGACATGATCGTTGTGTCTGACAAGATCCATGCCGATCAAATCAACGCCGCACTTCTGGAACGCGCGACTTCCCCTTATCCGGAAGTCAAGCTCGCAAGCGCCTTCCTCACCGGTGAGTTGCCTCAAGCACCAACGCAAGTTGAGCACGTTGAATCCGTCGACATCAAACCTGTGGCGGACATCGAAATCCTCGTCGTCGAAGACGATGACGTCAACCAGATCGTTTTCTCACAGGCGCTGCAAGGCTCCGGCTACGGCTTCAAGATTGCAAGCAACGGCCCGCAGGCGCTGGAAACCGTCGCTGCGCACTGCCCCAAGCTTATCCTGATGGATGTTTCGATGCCCGGAATGAACGGCATCGAAGCCACGCGCCGCATCCGCGAAATGACCGCAAACATGGTCGTCCCGCCAGTGATCATCGGAATGACCAATCACTTTCTCGCCGGAGATAAAGGCAAATGCCTTGCAGCAGGCATGAATGATTACACATTGAAGCCCGAAGCTGCGTCCATCCTGCAAAACAGGATCGAAAGCTGGATGGGCATCGAACCCCTCAAGCAGGCAAGCTGACTGCTGCTGCCGCTGTCAAAGCCGCGAAGCCGTAGCATTTGAACCTTTCACTGGAACTCCACGACACATGCCTGACCGGCAATTGTGCCAGCGGTTTCAACTGAAAGGACAAGGTCATGTCATTCGCCTCGCAAACACTCATCGCAACATCGCTCGTCGCAACACTTCTATCTGCTGTCACTTTCAGTGACGCTATGGCAGGCAAAGGCAGCGCGGCCCGGACACTCGGTTCACGCGGCGGTGGATCATCTCATGCCCAGCCCGGCGACACATGTCTCGGCGCATCTGCTTGCAACACGCTCATCGCCGAATGCGCGGGCGAAGGCCTTGATTTCAAGGTCAAACAAACAAACGGCGAAGGCCAGCCAACCTATGGGCATTGCGTAAAGGCTTGGGATTGAATCCCCAAGACCAAGTCGAAGTCAGCTGCGAGGCTTTGAATTCTCGGGATCGTACAACGGCTTGTAACCAACACCTGCAACTTTCACCGGATAGCGCTCGCCGAAATAGTCGATCTCAAACATCTTGCCTTCGACCGCATGCTCGTGCGGCAGATAGCCAAGCATGATGGTCTTGCCGATGGACGGGCCATAGGCCATCGAGGTCGTGAACGAGCGGCGGCCAAGAGAGTCCGTAAGTGTTTGGCCGGTTGTCGGATAAAGGATAGGAGATATTCCGACCGGATAGCGCTTCACACCCTTGGCATCAACATTGGCTTCCAGAGTAAGAGTGCAAAGCATCGCCGCTTGGTGCGGCAGGGCACGATGCGCAATGTTGGCCGCCTTGCCCCGGAAGTCCGCTTCCTTGACCTTTGGCCGTTGCAGATCAGCTTCGATCAGATTGTACTCGGTCAGAAGATCAGCATTCTGCAAACGCAAACTCTTCTCCATGCGGCGCGTGTTGGCGTACGTCTCGACACCAAACGGCATCACACCAATTGCAAACAACGCATCCCAAACGGCAAGCGCATCGCCATACTTCATGTGCAATTCCCAGCCCTGCTCGCCAACGTAAGAGATGCGAAACGCCGTCACATCCTTGCCGGCAATGCGCAACGGCTTCAGCGCCGCAAACGGGAAATTCTCCGGGTCGAGCGCCGCAGGATCGTCCACGACTTTCTTCAAAGTTGCGCGTGCATTCGGCCCCCATATGCCAAGCGTGACAAGTTCAGTGGAACGATCCGTCACCGTGATATTCCAGCCTTTGTCCTCGGCCAAACGCTTGATGTAAAGAAGGTCGCGCGGCCCGGCGTCAGCGCCGTCGATAATCCTGCAGCGGTCAGGCATGCGGATAACGGTCAAGTCGGCCCGCACCATGCCGTGATCATCAAGGAAGTGCGTGTAGATGCCTTTGCCGATGTTGGCGTCGCCGCCAATCTTGGCCGCACAGATCCAGTCCATCGCCTCGACATGGTCCGGACCTTCGACATCGAATATGTAGAAATGCGAAAGGTTCACCATGCCGACGTCTTCACTCATCGCAAGATGCTCGGCGTTCGAAACGCGCCAGAAATGACGGTTGTCCCATTCACTCTCGCGAACCGGAACCTTGTCCCCATATTTTACTAGGAGATGCTCGTTGGCGGCATAGCCGTGCGCACGCTCCCAACCGCCAAGCTCCATGAAATAGCCACCGAGCGCTTTTTCGCGTTCATAAAACGGCGAGCGCTTGATGTTCCGGCCA
>JANMQE010000155.1:0-13092 GCA_031370195.1 Phyllobacteriaceae bacterium | reverse complement strand
ATTTCAAAACCTCGGTCCGCAAGGGCCGGGGTTTTTTGTTGTCCGGCAGTCTGAGGCCTCAAAGCGTCGTCAGCGGCGCGAATCCGCCACCCGGCGTCCTGAAATTCGTTGTCTGCCCCTGGTAAATTCTTGCCGCCGCAGCCAGAAGCGTGTCACGATAGGTGTAAAGCCGCACATCAAACTTGCGCAGCCCTACCGCCCCTTCGGCCCTGACCGCACGGTGGGAAGGACTTGCAAATTGCTGCGCCACATAGTCCTGGCTCAATATCCACTCCCAGGTCTTGCGGGTGAGTTTCTCGCCGCGATAAACCGCCTTGCCGCCAAAACCGGACACCGGCTTGAAATACCAATGTTTGCGCTCCGCCCAAAGCATCTCCGCATTGTCGGCGCTCACCAGCACCGTTTTTGGAACCACGCGGCCAACCAACGCAATGTCGTCTTCACGCGCGCCAAGTGCCCGCAAATCTTCGGTGTTTGAAAGGCGCACAAGGTTGCGCTTGTCAGCCATCCGCCGGTAGGTGACCGGGTCTGGCGTCAGGACAACAGCGCCAGTCTCCCACGCACTCTTGATAGCAGGATGCCCGGTCAGACCAAAGTCCGTGAGCCGGTTGTAGATCAGGTCAACCCGTTCGCCTTCAAACAGCAGCGCGCCGTCTGTCAGCGTCAACTCCCCAGGCGCGGCAATCACTGTTTTCAAGCCATGCTCATTCAGCAGTTTCGCCGCCAGCAGAAATTCGGGATACAGAAACTGCTCCTTTGGCGCACTGTCGACAATCGCAATCAGCCCCGGTTTTCCACCGTGCCCCGCCGCTTCCCACTCGGCCAGAAACATGTCTGCAATCTTCTGCTCAGCGTGGGCAGGCTCGACGAACTTCGTCATGTCGAGCATATCGCAGCAGGCGCGGAACTGCTTGGATGCAAAAAGGTTGAGAAACGCACCGCCGGCATTGGTGTTGATTTCGATGAGCTTGGGACCGCTTTCTGTCATGTGAAAGTCAAAACCCATGAAGACGCCATGCACTTTTGGCTCAAGGCCGGTCTCAGCCGGGTCAACCCAGCCCGGAAGCACCGCAATCCGCTCCATCGCCGCGACCAGCGCCAGCATGTCCGCAAGATCCGCATCAGTGACATAAACCGGCGTATGGGCAAACAGATGCGGGTGGGTCTTCTCCAAACTCTCTGGCAACAACGAACCGGCAGCATCCATAAACGACGCACCGATTTCCCCCGGCCTCAGAACCACGCACAGGCAACGTTCGTTCAAGCCGTCTATAAGCGCATTCAAAATGCAAATCCTTTGGTTCATCGTCAATTAACGATGAACATGGGTACTGATCGATTGCAAATCAACTGTCGTTGTTGTGCAAGCGCGCCGCTTCACCTCAAACTCATGCCGCTTCAGCGGTGCCCATTCCTAAGACAGGATCTTGCGTCTGACAGGCTCGTGGATTCAGGATTTCAGCTTTGGCCATCGCGGATCAAGCGGCAGACAATCTTGCCATCGTCTCGTCGTCAACTTCAAAATTGGCATAAACACTCTGCACGTCATCGTCATCTTCAAGGTTGCCAACCAGCTTCATCAGCGATTGCGCCCGGTCTTCATCCACCGGAATATTGTTCTGCGGCTTCCAGATGATCTTGGCGCTTTCAGCCTCACCAAGCGCTGTTTCAAGCGCCTTGGAAACTTCGTTCAGATTCTCAAATGCGCAAAGAATCGTATGACCTTCCTCGTCCGAAGACACATCGTCCGCACCCGCCTCAATCGCGGCGTCCATCACCTTGTCAGCAGACCCTGCCGATGCCAGATAATAAATCTCGCCGGTGCGGTCCCACATGAATGCAACTGAACCGGTTTCACCCAGCGCCCCGCCAGCCTTGGTGAACGCCGCGCGCACGTTCGAAGCCGTACGGTTACGGTTGTCAGTCAGCGCTTCTACAATCAGGGCAACGCCTCCGGGACCATAGCCTTCGTAACGCACCTCATCATAGTTTTCCGTGTCGCCGCCAACTGCCTTGTTGATCGCACGGGCGATGTTGTCCTTCGGCATTGAAACAGCTTTTGCCGCCTGGATGGCAAGGCGCAGGCGCGGGTTCATGTCCGGGTCCGGCGCGCCCATCTTGGCAGCAACCGTCAATTCGCGCCCAAGCTTGGAAAACATTTTCGAGCGCACCGCGTCCTGACGGCCCTTGCGGTGCATGATGTTCTTGAATTGTGAATGGCCAGCCATGGCTGCTCCTGAAACGTCTTGGAAATTTGGATGGCGCTCAATAGCCAAATTGCCTTGCGGCGTCCAGCCATCCGCGAAGCCAACTCAATAGCGCGTGATCGAACTCGCTGAAATCGCAAACCCATGCTTGCCGCGTCTGCATGTCAGGCCGGTCCGGTCCGAAGTGCATGCATAGCCGCCGGTCCTCCATGTGTTTCCAAACGCCAGCACATTGCGTGTTTTGCAGCAAGCCAGCCTGCCCTCGACCAGCAGTTTCAGCGCTTTCCTGACCGGCCCGAGGCTGACCGCGTCAAACCTGCCGGACAGGCGGTAGCAGTGCAGTTCCGGTCCGTTCACGCCTGTGTCGATACCGCCCGCCCCGTCAAAAGGAATGTAGGTGCAGCCGATGTTTCCCGATGGGGTCACAAATTGAACGACGCCGTCTCTGCCGGACGGAAAGCTCAAAGTCCGGGCAGACGCTGATCCTGCGCAAAGGCCAACAAGCGCAATCAGGATGACCAATATTCTTGTCTGCAACCTGCTCACCACGTCTTGGTCTGCTTGCGCGAAATCAGGAACCCGTGCCCATCACGCGTGCAGGTAATTCCAGTCGTTGCCGAGTTGCAGACGAACGGCCCGAGCTTGGTGGCATTTCCATACTGAAACACCGGCCCGCTGCAACAGGAGGCGTCGCCGACGTTCGCGTTGACCTTGGCCTTGCCCGATTTGCCGAGGAGGAATCGCAGATAAGTTGGCTCAACGCGGTCGCATTGCAACTCCGGCCCGCCATCATCCGGCTCGTAAACATCTGTCCCGCCAGCGGGGATGTAAATGCACGCCACATTCCCGGACGGCATCATGAATTCTGTACCGCCATTGGCATTCGGGCCGAATGTCTGGTTGGCAGCAAAAACGGGAGAAGCCAAAAGCAAGAGCAGACCTGCACAAACCAATTTTTTCATAAAACGCCTCCGGCTATTGGCAGCTTACCTACTATCGCAAAGTCTAGACCAGCGATCAACGTTTGACGAGTGTCGAGTTGCGGCAAACAAACCGCCGCCATTGCGAATGGATTGGGTCTGGCGCATGAGTTGGAAAGACACAATGAGATCTCGTCATGTCCGCATCCCGCCCCGCTCTCCCCCGCGCCATCTGGGCGATCGGGTTTGTGTCAATGTTCATGGACATCTCGTCCGAGATGATCCACGCTCTGTTGCCAGCTTATCTTACCACGGTTCTCGGCGCGTCAATGATGTCAGTCGGCCTGATCGAAGGCATCGCAGAGGCCACTGCCTCAATCACCAAACTCTTTTCTGGCGCATTGTCAGACTGGTTCGGAAAGCGAAAATTGCTTGCGGTTATCGGCTATGGCCTGGCTGCTTTCACCAAGCCAATCTTCCCGCTCGCAACTACTATTGGCTGGATAATCACCGCTCGCTTTGTTGATCGCATCGGCAAAGGCATCCGCGGCGCGCCGCGCGATGCGCTGGTCGCAGACATCACGCCGCCAGAATTTCGCGGCGCAGCCTTCGGCCTTCGCCAGTCGCTGGATACAGTCGGTGCGTTCCTTGGCCCCATGATCGCTGCCGCGCTGATGTGGCTTTCGGGCAACGACTTCAAACTCATCTTCTGGATCGCTGTCATTCCAGCTCTGGTCAGCGTCGCAGTGCTGGTCTACGGTGTTAAGGAGCCAGCAGACATTCCCCGTGCCAAGGGGCAGGTCTGGCCCCTTGGCGTCCAAGCGATGAAGGCAATGGGCGCGGGCTTCTGGTTGATCATGGTGATTGTCGCACTTTTCACGCTGGCCCGCTTTTCCGAGGCCTTCCTCATTCTCAAAGCGCAGCAGTCTGGTCTGCCGCTGATGTGGCTGCCGATGGTTCTGGTGGTGATGAACATCACCTATGCACTTGCCTCTTATCCGGCAGGCGTGGTGTCAGATCGCTTTGGTCGCACAACCCTGCTCGGCTTCGGCATGATCATGCTGATCGCCGCCGACATTGTGCTGGCCAGATCAACGGCGCTCGCAGGCATCACCGTCGGCATCGTCCTGTGGGGAGTGCACATGGGCCTGACACAGGGAACTCTTGCAACAATTGTCGCAGATCACGCCCCAAAGGCGCTGCGCGGCACCGCCTTCGGGCTCTACAATCTTGTCACAGGACTGGCGCTGCTCATCGCCAGTCCGCTCGCCGGCTACCTTTGGGAAAGCCAAGGCGCGCCTTTGACCTTCTATTTCGGCGCAGGATTTGCCCTCCTCGCGCTCATTGCGCTCGCCGCTGCCAACGCCTTCGTCCTCGATCCAACAGAGAGGCCGTCAAACACCTGATTATTGTTTCAGCGCCGCCCGCTTCCTCGCTGATCGCCGCCGTGAGAACATGTTGAGGATTTCGACAAACGCCGAGAATGCCATCGCCGCGTAGACGTAACCCTTTTCGATGTGGAAGCCGAAGCCCTCACCAATCAGCGTCGTGCCGATCATCAACAGGAAGCCAAGCGCCAGCATCACGATGGTCGGATTGGCTTCGATAAACTTCGACAACGGTTCCGCTGCCAGAAGCATGGTGATGACAGCAACAACGACGGCAATCACCATGATGCCGATCTCGTCAGTCATGCCGACTGCAGTGATGATCGAGTCTATCGAGAACACCAGATCAAGCAGCAGGATCTGGAAAATCGCCGTGCCCATAGACATCGTCACAGTCTCAGTAACGAAATCTCCCTCCGGATGGGAAGGGTCCGTCGCGTGATGGATTTCCTTGGTTGCCTTCCAGACGAGGAACAGGCCACCCGCAATCAAAATCATGTCGCGCCATGAGAAGGCGTGGCCAAGCACCTTGAACACCGGCTCGGTCAGCGTCACAATGATCGCAATGGTCGACAAAAGCCCCAGCCGCAGCAGCAAAGCCGCCGCAATGCCAATCCGCCGCGCCCGCTTTTGCTGCTCCTTGGGCAGCTTGTTGGTGAGGATGGAAATGAAAATCAGATTGTCGATGCCAAGCACGACTTCCATAACAATCAGGGTGATCAACGCGACGTAGGCAGTCGGATCGGCAAGAAAGGCAAACATTTCCATTTGAAGTCCCCATTGGTGTGCCACGGGATATGGGTGCTCGATGGCAGGAGTCAACCCGTCTGGTTCACCAGCTTTGTGCGAGGTGGAATCGGCCTACCATCAGGTTTCAGCAAAAAGTCGCGGGAACAAAAGTTCCTGATACTTCATGGGGAACCGAAGTTGCACTGGCCCCTTTTGCGTCTCTGAACCAAGCAACCCGGCGTCTGACAAGTCAGTCAAAATTCGTCGTGCGCTTCGTTCTGGCAGGCCGGTGATTCTTGTTGCGTCTCCGCGTTCAAATTGACCACGAACAAGCGCCTCGTCCAAGAGCAATGCCCCCTCAGGCTTTATCCCTGTCTCCACAACGCACCTCTTGAGCCGGGTTGCCAGCATCTCTATTTCAAACAGGCCGGTCATGAAGCGGACCTGATCAAGGCAAACTTGCAAAAACCATCTTGTGAATTCTATCAGAGCCCTTTGGGAAAGATTTCCGCGCCCGTCCAAATCGCCTTGCCGCGGCGCATCCGCATGTTCCATCATGCGTTTATAGTCATTCCGGCTGGTTAAACCGCGTGCCAGTCCCCGCGAGATTGACCATAGGCCATGCGCCCCGATGCCCGCAGAGTGAGCCATCGCATGGCTCATCAACCGGCTGACCCGTCCATTCCCGTCGGGGAAAGGATGGATGTAATTGAACCTGTGATGCGCCGTTGGAATAGCCAGAATGCGCGCTGCTTTGCCCATCGGGGAATATTGATACCGTTTGGAAAAGTAGGCCATGAAATCGCCAACGCGTTCACTTGCTGGCGGCTGATGTCTGCCAACAGCGACATCCTGCTCAGCCACAGTTCGCCAGACACCCGGTACCATTTGAAACGTGCGCCCCTTGCCCGAAATTTCCAGCATTGACGCGGATGCACCGAGGTAGAACTCTTTATGCAGCCACTTTATAAACTCTTCACTTGCAGGTTCCTGTGATTGCGTTCCGACAGCCATTTCGTCAATCTTTGCTTGAACCCTTACATGGGCGACGGCTTCAATCAGCAGGTCACTTGCCCTGCCGCTTCCAGCCAGTGCCTCCTCAATCTGGACTGTCTGAGGCATCATGCCAGCACCCACCGCCCCCGAACCCAATGCTGTCTCTATGTCTCGAGGCCGCGTGACATTGCCCTCAATCAGATTGCTGTAATAAGTATTCATGATCCGGACCATGGCTGCAAGACTTTGAGCAGTTTGCGGCGCGAGCGCGTTTTCGAGCTTGGCAGTGGCAGCGGCCAATTCCGCAACAAGGTCCGCTATCGCCTCGGGAACGTCGTCCAGACGAGCAGGTTCAATACGAAAAGTGCTCTCCATCAGGCAAATTTGGCCGATTACGTGTAAAAGTCAAGCTATTATTTTGAAAGAGATATTTTCAACTTAATGAACGATTTGGCCGATGCTTTGGCCGATCTTCTGGCAGATCTCAGCGCCACCATCCTGGCACTGTCTGCTCAAGCCTCGGCCCCAATCGCAGCGGCGCGATGCGTTCGCAAAGGCCCGTGCGGTCGGAGATTTCGAGGCCCACGCCGCAAATGGTCGCCTCGCCTTGCGCGGCCTCAAACCGGCCTTTCGGCACTTTGGACAAGAACCGGTTGAGCGGCTCCTCCTTGTCCATGCCGAGCGAGGAATCATAATCACCGCACATCCCGCTGTCGGTTATATAGCCGGTGCCATTGGTGAGGATCTGGTGATCTGCGGTAGGCTGATGCGTGTGTGTGCCAACAACCAGCGAGGCGCGCCCGTCAACAAAGTGGCCGAAGCACATCTTTTCAGACGTCGCCTCGGCATGAAAGTCAAAGATCACCGCATCAGCTTGTTCGCCAAGCGGGCAAGCCTCAAGGATCGACCGCCCGCAGGAGAAAGGATCGTCCAGCTCGGGATGCATGAACACCCGGCCCATGATATTGGCGACCAGCACCCGCGCGCCGTTCTTGGCCAAGAATAGACCGGAACCCTTGCCAGCCGTCCCTGCGGGATAATTGGCCGGACGGATGAAGCGCTCGTGCCGGGTGGCAAATTCCAGTGCCTCGCGCTGGTCCCAGACGTGGTTGCCAGTGGTGACGACATCGGCACCTGCATTGATCGTCTCGAGGAAAATCTCCTCGGTAATGCCAAACCCGCCAGCTGCGTTTTCGCCGTTCACAACCACAAAATCCAGCTTGTAATCGCAAATCAAGCCCGGAAGCTGCTTCCAAACCGCTGTGCGGCCCGAACGGCCAACCATGTCGCCAAGAAAAAGAAATCGCATGAAGGGTTCTTTATCCGCAACGCTTGAACCGGCGCAACCCGCTTTCGCTCAGCACCGCATCCAAAGGCACATCATGTGCCTCAAACGGCACGGCCTCGACTTCTTGGCAGTCAAACGCTATCGCAACGAGACGGGGCGTTATTCCCTTGTCCCAAAGCCGGGCAATCGCCCGGTCATAATAGCCCGCGCCATAGCCGATCCGGTTTCCTTGAGTATCAAACGCGGCAAGCGGCACCAGCATCAGCACTGGCTCCAGCACCGCCGCTTCCGGACCCGGCCCGACTGTGCCGAACCCCATGTCGATCATCGGCGCGCCGCGCACCAGCTCGCGGAACTCGATTGTCGTCTTGTCGAGAATGGCCGGAACACAAATCCGCCCGCCTTTCGCTGCCATCGCCGCCACTAAAGGCCGAACATCGACCTCGGAGCGCATCGGCATAAAGGCGGAAACCACCTCGCCCGGGACCAAATCCAGTTCCTGCGCACCGGTTTCGGCAATCCGGAGACTCATCTCGATACGGTAATCCAAAACCAAAGCATCGCGCCGCGCCAAGGATTCATTGCGCAACAGTTTTTTCAGGGATCTGGGATCGGACATATGAATGCTGTCAGCTGTGGATCGTCCAAAATTCGCTGCAACGCGTCAAATGGAGTGATTTTCGAGAACCGGAGCGGAGCATACTCAGCGACCCACCAGCGGCTTGCCGCTTAAGGGTGGGACAAAAAGTACGTGAGCACCGGAAGCGGAGAAAATTGCTTCAGTTGACCGTCGCAGTAGAATTTTCGACGGTCCAGTTGAGCGGTCCACACAACCGGTGGAAAGGTTGATCCCGGGTGCCTACAAAGTAGGTGGGCACCGTGTGCTCCAGCCCACGGGCCAAAGCAGGGACAGCTCCCTAAGGATCAGTATGGCCCCGGGGAATAAGTTATTCCTGCCGAAAAGCGCAGACCGCCCAAAAGACATATAGGCGCGCTTTGGGCAGGTGACCAGCGGCAAATGCAATCTTGCGAAAACCGCAAATGTGTGACTACATGTGGTCACAGTACTTATCCAGAGGTGTGCAGATGAGAACCGTCCAAGTGCGTGAAGCAAAAGCAGGTCTTTCCGCGCTGATCGATTCAGCTGAAAAGGGCGAACCGACAACGATTACCCGCCATGGTGTCCCCGCTGCGGTATTGGTGCCAGTCGCCATGGCCAAGACCATGTTCTCGCTCGAATCAAAACTGACGTTCGAAGATTTTATCATGTCTTTTCCGGGCGGAATCGAATTTGAACGGGATCGTACGCCACCGCGCGAGATTGATTTATGAGCGTCGGGCAGCTTCTCGATACGTCAGTACTTTCTGCGCTTGCGCCAGGCAGGCAGGAGGCTCTGACACTCGTCGGCGAGATACTCCGCAGCCATGCGGGATCGAATTATTTTTCAGTGGTGACCATTGCAGAAATTCAGCAGGGCATAGAAAAGCTGCGGCGAGTTGGCGGGGTGGAACGCGCTGACAAAATCTCAGTCTGGCTGACGACACTTGTCGCCATTTATGGCAGCAGGGTTATTCAAGTCGATAATGAAATCGCATTTGAAAGCGGAATTCTTTCTGACAAGGCGACCGCAATCGGCAAACATCCGGGAATGCCGGATGTTCTGATCGCGGCAACAGCCAAGGTGCGTGACCTGACACTATCGACCCGCAACGGCCGCCATTTCGAGCCACTTGGCATCAAGTGGCAAGACCCGTTCGACGCCAGTTCCCGCTAGCAGCCTTAAGCCATACCAAGCGCGTTCATATACAATTCGAGGATACTTTCTTCTTCCTGCCGCTCGGCCTGATCCTTCTTGCGCAGACGTATGATTGTCCGAACGGCTTTGGTGTCAAACCCGGTGCCCTTCATCTCGGCGTAGACTTCCTTGATGTCCTCGGCGACCGTCTTCTTGTCTTCCTCAAGCCGCTCGATGCGCTCGATGAAGGCGCGAAGCTGTCCAGCGGCAACAGTCTGCGAGCTTTCGGAGATGTCGTCAGCCATGATGTCCTCGTCAAATTGGAAGCGCCGCACCAGAATCGCGCGGCTGGGGGAAAGTCGTGCGCCTCGATGCCCGACTGGCACGCTGCCGTCAATCCGTTCGCGATCCGTATTGTTTTCGAACGTGATTCGAGCGGTCTGAATTGACTTCAAGAAGCATCGGGGCAAGGCGCTCGGCCCAAGCCAATTGGCCTTGGGGGGACGCGATCAAATCCTGACGGATTTCAATCAACACATGCGCCCGCCCCGCCTCTGTGCCCGCCTCATGCATCGTGTCGCCTTTCAACGCCCCGTCGTAAGGCTCGTTGTCGCCGACAATAAGCGCAGCGTCCTCACCGAGCATCGGCAACAAAGCATGCGCCGCGCGGTCGTCCTTGTCCCACAGCAGCCCGACATGCCAAGGACGCGCGCGTCCGGCCATAACGGGCGTAAACGAATGGATGGAGATTATGAGGCAAGCTTCACCGCGCGCCGCATCGCATTGCGCCGCGCTTTCAAGCACTTGGATGCGGAACGGTTTGAAAAAGCGCACTATCCGGCTTTGCCGCTCAGCCTCGTTAAGCGGATAATTGCCCGGAATAACCGCGCCATCGTAGATTTGTCGGATCAAGGTCGGATCGTCTTCTCCCCTGTTGGGATCAATCAGCAGCCTTGAAAACCGCGCCATGATGGCCGGAGCGCCGGTGATTTGCGCCAAATGCCTGACCACGCCTTCCACGCCTATATCATAGGCAATGTGCCGGTCGAATTCTTGCTCCGGCAGACCCAAACGGCCATACTCGTCTGGAAGAAGGCGCATCGCGTGATCGGCAACAATCAGCATGCCGCTGGATGGATCACCGGCAATCAATTCGACGGGCTCAAATGAAGTCATTACGGATGCTGCAAACCTTGAATTTGGGACGACAACTATCTCCCACGCACGGTGTCCATTCGCAATCACTTCTGCCAAGTCCACGGCAATTCACAATGAATGCCGCCATTCAAACCGATTAGATCACGCGTTGACATCCGTGCCTTTCTCCAACAAAAGGGGCTTCAGCAAGTGACGCAAACGGGTGCGGAAGGGCATTGCATGGCGAGGCGGGTTTTGGGGCAGACGCTCCGATCGCTATACCCGGTCTTGACCGGAGCAATCATGGGTGTTCTCGGCGCGATCCATCCCGCGTCTGCCGATTTCCGGGTTTGCAATGCAACCCAGAGCCTGATCGGTGTCGCCATCGGCTATCGTGTCAAAACCGGCTGGACGACGGAAGGTTGGTGGCATATCGACCCGTCGAATTGCAAAACATTGATCGAGGGCCCGCTTTCATCGCGCTATTATTACCTTTACGCCGAGGACGCCGAACGCGGCGGCCGCTGGGAAGGTAAAGTCAACATGTGCGTTGCAGAGAAAGAATTCAAAATAGCCGGGCTGAATGACTGCTTTGCTCGCGGTTTTCAGCGCGCCGGTTTTCAGGAATATGACACTGGTGAACAGTCGAGCTGGATGGTCCAGATGACTGATGATCCGGCAACAGGCGCCCCTCCCGCGCCGGGAACAACAAACCCATGAGACGCACCCGCAAGGTAAAAATCCTCGCCACGCTTGGCCCTGCCTCGTCTGAAGAGAGCATGATCCGCAGGCTCTACGAAGCTGGTGCCGACGTGTTCCGCATCAACATGAGCCATTCAAGCCATGACATGCTGCGTGATTTGGTCAAACGCATCCGCTCGGTTGAAACCGCAGTCGGCCGCCCGATTGGCATTCTTGCTGATCTGCAAGGCCCGAAACTGCGTGTCGGCAAGTTTGCTGACACGAAGGTAACTTTAGCGGCCGGCGATGTTTTCACACTCGACGACAATCCGGAACCGGGCGACACCAAGCGTGTCAACCTTCCGCATCCTGAAATTCTCCAGTCCGTCGAGCCGGGCCACCGCCTCCTCATTGACGACGGCAAGCTGGAGCTGCTGGCTGAAGTTTGTGATGGCAAGTCGATTCGCTGCAAGGTGATCGCAGGCACATCGATCTCCGACAAGAAGGGCGTCAGCCTGCCGGATACGACATTGCCGGTTGGCGCACTGACCGAGAAGGACCGGGCCGATCTGGACGCAGCACTTGCGGTAGATGTGGACTGGGTGGCGCTGTCATTTGTGCAGCGCCCGGAAGATTTGATTGAAGTGCGCAAGATCGCCCGTGGCCGC
This sequence comes from Phyllobacteriaceae bacterium, assembly GCA_031370195.1. GTDB lineage: Bacteria > Pseudomonadota > Alphaproteobacteria > Rhizobiales > Rhizobiaceae > JANMEX01. Next base: position 1,342 of record JANMQE010000155.1, on the reverse strand, counting down.
GTCGGCATCATGTCGAAGATCGAAAAGCCGCAGGCGGTTATCCGTCTGGCGGAAATCATTGAATTGTCCGATGCGTTGATGGTCGCGCGCGGTGATCTGGGCGTTGAAATGCCATTGGAAGCCGTTCCCGGCATTCAAAAGCAGATCACCCGCGCCGCCCGCAAGGCCGGCAAGCCGGTGGTTGTGGCTACCCAAATGCTCGAGTCGATGATCACCGCACCCGTGCCGACCCGTGCGGAAGTTTCCGACGTGGCAACTGCGGTCTTCGAAGGCGCGGACGCGATCATGCTTTCGGCAGAATCAGCGTCCGGTCAATATCCTGTGGAAGCTGTCTCGACCATGGTGCGCGTCGCCCAGAAGGTTGAGCGCGATCCCTATTATGACAACATCATCCATGCACAGCGCGCCGAGCCGGATTTCACGGCGGCAGATGCCATCTCGGCGGCTGCACGGCAGATCGCCGAAACGCTGAAACTCTCGGCGATTGTCACCTACACCGGCTCCGGCACCACAGGTCTTCGCGCAGCCAGAGAGCGTCCGCAAATTCCGCTGATTGCACTGTCCCCCAACGTCCGCACCGCTCGCCGTCTGGCTCTGGTCTGGGGTCTGCATTGCGTGGTGACGCCGGATGCGACAAGCCTTGATGACATGGTCGACGGGGCCTGCCATGTCGCCTTCTCGGAAGGCTTTGCCAAGCCCGGCGACCGGCTGATCATAACAGCGGGCATTCCATTCGGAACGCCCGGATCAACCAACATCTTGCGTATCGCTTATGTGGGGTCCGATGGCCACCACGGCGCTTGGGCGCTCCCGGCATAGAGTGAATAGTTTCAAAGCCCGCCCTTGAGGCGGGCTTCAACTTTTCTGGCGGACGATTGCAAATCCCGCTTCATTCCTGCGACTTTCTCGATCGCCTCCACAGCAAGATCGGTCGCGACATAATCCGGCTTGTGGCCGAGTCCATCGATCCAGACGAGTTCTGAACCGGCAATGTCGCGCTCAAGTCCCTTCGAGTGAATCTCTTCGGCGACAACCGAATCCTGATTGCCTGTTATGATAACAGTCGGAATCGCGATCTCCTTGTAGCGCGGCTGCAGCACCGCATTGTGGCCACAAAGGCTGCCGACCTGCCGCGCATTGGCCCTGAACGACTGAGGCCGCAGCACCAGCCCGATTGACGCATCCTCAACATAAGTCGCAGGCATTTCGTTCGGCTCAAACACGCCGTTGGAACCTGATTTAAGGCGAAGCGAACCCGCAGGTGCAGCCAGTGTCTCGGAGAATATCGGGCCAACAACAGGCGTGTTGGTCAAATCATAATAGGCCGCGACATCGCAGCCGG
>JANMQE010000150.1:0-4752 GCA_031370195.1 Phyllobacteriaceae bacterium | reverse complement strand
GCTCAATCCGGCGGGCACGCTCCCGGTTCTGATGGCAGAGCGCAATCACGCGATCTCCGGTGCGATGGTGATTGCCGAGTATCTGGATGAAACGCGCGGGGTGCTCAAGCGCGAGCGGCGGCTCTTGGCCGAAGACCCGTTTGAGCGCGCCGAGGCGCGGCGGCTGTGCGACTGGTTCCTGCTCAAAATGGAAAACGAAGTGACCCGCCACCTGATCCGCGAGCGGGTGTTCAAGTTGTTGATGAGCGCGGAAGAGGGCGGCGGCGCGCCGGATTCGGCCTCGCTGCGTGCGGCGAGAGCCAACATCCGCCAGCATATGAAATATCTAAACTGGCTGGCCGGCACCCGCGACTGGCTGGCTGGAAGCCGGTTTTCCTATGCCGATCTGGCGGCAGCGGCGGCGATTTCCGTGCTCGATTACATCGGCGAAGTGTCGTGGAAAGATGCTGATGCGGCCAAGGATTGGTATACGCGCGTCAAGTCGCGTCCGGCGTTCCGGCCCCTTCTCAGTGACCGGGTGCGCGGCATGGCACCTGCTTCGCACTATGCCAATCTGGATTTTTGAGTGTGCCCGGCGGCCAACTTGATCTGCAACGCGTCCGGCAAAGGCTCGAACAGGACGCGCGCGAACTCGGCTTTTGCGCCATCGGCATTGCACCTGCGCGGCTGGATGAAGGCGTTGCGACACACCTCAAAAGCTTCGTCGCCAATGGCTGGAATGGTACCATGACTTGGATGGAAGAGACGCTCGAAAGGCGCTCGAATCCGGCTCGATTGTGGCGCGAATGTCGCTCGATTATCGTGCTGGCGATGAATTATTCGCCCTCCACCGACCCGCTTGAAAATCTTGACCACAAAAGCCGCGCCAACCTTTCGGTCTACGCGCGCAACCGCGATTACCACGATGTTATGAAAGGGCGGCTGAAGACCATGGCCGACCGGCTGAAGTCGGTGACGGGCAAGGACGTGAAGGTTTTTGTCGATACCGCCCCGGTGATGGAAAAGCCGCTGGCGCAAGCGGCCGGGCTTGGCTGGCAGGGCAAGCACACCAACCTCGTCAGCCGTCAGCATGGCTCGTGGTTTTTCCTCGGCTCGATTTTCACCGAAGCGGAGCTGGCGTTCGACAAGGCGGAGGAAGACCATTGCGGCACATGCCGCGCCTGTCTTGACGTTTGCCCGACGGACGCGTTCCCCGCACCCTATCAACTTGATGCACGGCGCTGTATTTCGTACCTGACCATTGAGCATGACGGGCCGATACCGCATGAACACCGCAAACAGATTGGCAACCGCATTTATGGCTGCGACGATTGCCTTGCGGTATGCCCCTGGAACAAATTTGCTGTGGCAGCGAGCGAGGCGAAGCTGAAGGCACGGGCTGATCTGGTCTCGCCCGCCATTGCTGACTTTCTGGCGTTCGATGATGCGCAATTCCGTGCCCATTTCGTCGGCAGTCCGGTCAAGCGGATCGGGCGCAGCCGGTTCATGCGCAATGTGCTGATTGCAGCGGGGAACAGCGAGGACACGTCTCTGGTCGGGCGCGTTGCGGCCTTGCTCAAGGATACGGATGCGCTGGTGCGCGCGACGGCCATCTGGGCACTTTGCGAACTGGTCGGCGCGGAAGGCGTGAGGCCCTATTTCGATGACATTGATGAGAGTGAACCGATGATGCAGGGCGAGTTGAACGTGATATCAGACAGGGCGATGGGATGAGCGGCGCAAACTGGTTCATTTTCGGCGCGGGCTTTTCGGGGCTTGAAACCGGTCGGCTGTTGGCAGGTGACGGCATGACGGTGGCAGGGACGACGCGCCGTGCCGCCAAGTTTGCGACGCTGGAAAAGACCGGGCTGGAGCCGTTTGTTTTTGATGGAAAATCGCTGACTGAGGATGTCCTGCATCGGCTTGGCGAGGTGACGCATCTGTTGATGTCAATCGGACCGGACGCGGGTGGCGATCCGCTGGTTCCTGCGCATGCTGGCCTCTTGAAACGCCATGCCGCGAAGCTTGAGTGGATCGGCTATTTATCTACGGTTGGTGTCTATGGCGACCATGAAGGCGGGTGGGTGGACGAGCTCACTGTGTGCAAGCCGGTGTCGCAGCGGTCGTTTGACCGGCTGGAGGCCGAGGGATCATGGGCGGCGTTTGCTGAAGCTTTGGGTCTGCCTTTGGCGATCCTGCGGCTTTCGGGCATTTACGGTCCGGGACGCAACACATTCTGCAATCTTGTCGACGGTTCGGCCAAGCGCATCATCAAGCCGGGTCAGGTGTTCAACCGCATCCACGTCAACGACATCGCCCGCGCGGCGCGGTATCTGGGTGCGAGCCGAACCGGCGGGCTGTTCAACATCACCGACAACGAGCCCGCCCCGCCGCAGGATGTCGTTGCTTTTGCCGCCGGACTGATGGGTGTCGCCCCGCCGCCGGAAATCACCTATGATGATGCGAACATGTCGGCAATGGCGCGGTCGTTTTATGGCGAGGTCAAGCGGGTGTCGAATGCAAAGGTGCGGGCGACCGGATTTGAATTCGACTATCCCGACTATCGCACAGCATTGACGCGGATGTGGCAAAATGATGAGTGGCGAGATGGGTAAAATTAACCATTCGCTAACCCTATTCAGGTGTAGGATTGACAAAGCCGCGCCTGGAGCAAAGTGCGTTTTGGCAGACTCAAAACGCTTGCTCCAAGCCTTTGTTTAGTCGCATTTTCCTTAAACGTTTGATGTTCCATCAAACTTGGAAAAGCTCTGAACCCCGCAAGAGGACACACATGATTGCGCAAGCCGTCAGAAAGACCATCAGAATTGCGATAGCGCTTGCTTGCAGCCTGTCATTCGCCACAGCATCAATTGCCGAGGATGTGCCCGCCAAGAAACTGTTCGGCGCGGCAACGCTGCCTGCGCTGATGCCTGCACAGTCCGCAGGCTTCTATTCAAAAGGGTGCCTCGCGGGCGGCGTGGCCATTCCGGTCGATGGTCCGGCCTGGCAGGTGATGCGCCTGTCGCGCAACCGCAACTGGGGCCATCCGGACCTTGTCAGAACCGTCGAGCAGTTGGCGCTTGATGGCAAGAAGGTTGGCTGGAACGGCCTGCTGGTCGGTGACATTTCGCAGCCGCGCGGCGGACCGATGCTGACCGGCCACGCCTCGCACCAGATCGGCCTTGACGCCGACATCTGGCTGACGCCGATGCCGAACCGGAAGCTGACGCGCGACGAGCGCGAGAATTTGTCGGCGACATCCATGCTGAAGGGCGATTCGCTGTATGTCGACCCTGATATCTGGACGCCCGGACAGGCAGCAATCCTGAAGACCGCAGCGGGCTATCCGCAGGTCGAACGGATATTGGTGCATCCCGGCATCAAGAAAAAACTGTGCGACACGGTCAAGGGTGACCGGGCATGGCTGTCAAAAGTCCGGCCCTACTGGGGTCATGTCTACCACTTCCACATGCGCATCAAATGCCCGGCAGGCGCTGTCGGCTGCCGGGGACAGGAAGCGGTTGCCAAGGGCGACGGCTGCGGCGAGGCGCTGGCCTGGTGGTTTACCGACGAGCCTTGGCGCAAGCCGAAGAAAACCGACAAACCTCCGGTGAAAAAGAAGCCAGTGACGCTCAAGGATCTGCCGCCAGTCTGCGCACAAGTGCTTGATGCGGCCGCTCCGGCATCAGCGGCGGAAGTCACGCTTGGGTTGCAGTAATTCTTGGAACAAGCTTGCATTTCAAATTTCGCTGATTATTATAAGCTGATGTCAAATAACACTCACACTGTGCACAAAACTGACGAACGGTCGAAGGCTGTCCTTGGAAGAAGTTCGGCGACCGGACAGTTTGTCATGAGGCCAGTGTCCAAAGTTGGCTCAGTTACACTGCGTGATGCAAAGATCGCCGTCAGTAAAGTCAAAGACGATAGGAAAAAATAGTTTGCCCGCAGATGAGAGGACATCGAAAAACGATGTTTTTATCAATTGTCCATTTGATTCAGACTATCAACCTATTTTCAATGCATTAATTTTTGTCATTTACGCTTGCGGATTTCTCCCCCGCTCAGCGCGGGAACTTGATGACGGTGCGCAGACCCGGATCGAAAAACTCTACAACATCATCAATGAATGCCGTTTCGGAATTCATGATATTTCCAGGACGGAACTGGATCAAGTCAATCATTTGCCAAGATTCAATATGCCGTTGGAACTCGGAATATTCTTGGGGGCGAAGCGATTTGGGGGCCCGGCACAAAAAGCCAAACGCGCACTCGTGTTGGATGTTGAGCAATATCGGTATCAGCGCTTCATATCCGACTTGGCCGGCATGGATATCCATGCGCATGGAAGTGACTGCAATCGGGCGATCCGTGAAACACGGGACTGGCTCGCCAATGTTTCACGGCGGGTATTGCCCAGTTCTGATCGATTGACTGCTCTGTTCCAACGACTGTCCGATGAGCTTCCACAGATTGTGACGGACTTCGGCTTTAGTCCAAACAATGTTCCATATGTGGATTTCGAGCGTATTGTGGTCGAATGGCTACTCCAAACCGTGTCTGATGATCCTTGATCGTCCAAAATTGGACGTGAGGCGATCCCGTGCTTTCCAAGCCCAACATCCTTTGTTACAGGATTTAAAGCGGTTTCAATTCAAGCCGTTCGGGAGGGGTCCTTGAAGATTGCCTTGATTGCGCATGACCAGAAGAAGGATGACATGGTGGCCTTCGCCATGGCGCATCGGGACTATTTGGCTGCGCATGACATTGTGG
>JANMQE010000280.1:0-3275 GCA_031370195.1 Phyllobacteriaceae bacterium | reverse complement strand
GGATGCGGGGAGCGAGACGCGGCTGGCGTATCCGTATTGGCATCAGGCCGGTTTCCAGCGGCGCAACCCGCAGCCTTGGAAAGCCAGGTGACCGGCAGCCATCGCCTGCTTGTCGCCGCAGCCGGGCTCAGCGGCGCGATTGGTGTTGCGCTGTCAGCGGTTGCGGCGCATCGGCCTGATTTGGCAAATCTTGGCACTGCGGCGAACATGCTGTTGTTTCACGCGCCGGCGTTTCTGGCGCTCAGTCTGAATGCGGGGAACAAGGTGCGCGGGATCGCTGGCTATGTGCTGCTGGCCGGACTGGTGCTTTTTGTCGGCGATTTGTTGAGCCGCGCCTATCTTGGCACGCGGCTGTTTCCGATGGCGGCGCCCAGTGGTGGCGCGCTGCTTATTGCAGGCTGGCTGGGGATAGCCGTGTCGGCATTTTTCAAGGAAGACGTTTCTGATTTTTAGAGGCTCAAGGCTCAACACCTGAACGGCCATGTTCCCGCCAGGGATCGACCAGCTTGACGCCGGTATCCTCGAAGTCCTTCACATTGCGTGTCACAAGCGTCAACTCATGGACCATCGCAGTTGCAGCGATCAAACCATCGGCATCCTCGCGCGTGCGCATCGCGGCGAGTTCGCCCCAGACTTCGGCAACGTTCTCTGTCACCGGCAAAATGCGGTCTTGAGTGTCGAGACGCATACCAACGAGCCAATCCGTCAAGGCCTCTGCGGCCGCAGGGTCCCGCCGCCTTCGCATTTCAATGCCTCGTATGATCTCGCCAATTGTGATCACGCTCAGAAACAGCGATGACGGGTCAACTGAGCGTATCCATTCCAAAACGGGTTTCGCCCCTTTTCGGGCATCAGAGACGACATTCGTGTCCAGAAGATACATCAAATATCAACCTGCCTGCCCGGCCCTTGTGAGCGTCGGTTCATATCGTCAGCGGTTTCATCGTCGATGAGCGGACCATTGAGGAGATGGTCTGCCAACGAACGCTTTGGCTTTGAACTTGCCAGACGATCATAATCCTCGGCAGACAGGACCACCGCCGTCCGCGCGCCGCGCAGCGTGACGGTCTGCGGGCCGTTCTTGATTGCTTGTTGAACAAGCTTTGAAAAATTGTTCTTGGCGTCCTGCAAATGCCAGTTCATGGCAAAATTCCTAGCTAGCTTGACTAGCTAGATAGATTATTTTGGAGCAAGTTGCAAGAAAGCTTGATGTCGCCCTGTTGCCCGGGCCAACCCGTGGATGGCTCCTAACTCGCGCCCATCCGGTTCCAGGCATCGAGCCCGGCGATCTTGTAGGCCTCGGCCAAGGTCGGGTAATTGAAAGTGTTGTTGACGAAGAAATCGACCGTGCCGCCGAGGTTGATGACCGCTTGGCCGATGTGGATGAGCTCGGTTGCGCCTTCGCCGACGATGTGTGCGCCGAGTAGCCTTCGCGATTGCAGGCCGAAAATCAGCTTCAGGAAGCCGGAATTGACGCCCATGATGTGGCCGCGCGAGGTTTCGCGGAAGCGGGCGAGACCGCATTCGTATGCTTCGCCGGTTTCGCGCACCTGCTCTTCGGACAGGCCGACGGTGGAGATTTCCGGCACCGAATAGATGCCGTAGGGAAACGTCTCTGGCGGGGGCGGCAGGGCGACGCCGAACGCGTGGCATGCGGCGACGCGGCCCTGCTCCATCGAGGTTGACGCCAAGCTCGGGAAGCCGATGACGTCTCCGCAGGCGTAGATGTGCGGCACGCTGGTCTGGAAGGTTGTGGAATCGACTTTGATGCGGCCCCGGCTGTCGGCTTCGATGCCGATGGAATCAAGGCCCAGGCTGCCGACATTGCCAGTGCGGCCGGCCGCGTAGAGCAGCATTTCGGTGCGCACGATGCGGCCGTCGCTGAGGCTCGTCTCGACGCCGTTCGGTTTGACGGTCACCTCCTTGACGCCGCAGCCGAGCCGCACCGTCATGCCTCGGTCGCGCATCTGGTGGATGAAATCATCGACGAGTTCGCGGTCGACGAATTCGAGGATGTTCTCGCGGCTTTCGACCAGCGTTACCGGCACATCAAGCGCAGAGAAAATGGTGGCATATTCCACGCCGATAACGCCGCCGCCGATCACTGTCAGCGTGCGCGGCAGTGATTTGATGTCGAGGATCTCGTCGCTGTCGAACACATGTTCATGGTCAAAAGGAATATTGTCCGGACGATATGGCCGTGTTCCGACGGATATCAGCGCATGATTGAAGCTGATTTCGCTCGCTTCGCCCGCCTCTGTGACCATCGTCGCCGTGTTCGGGCCGATGAATTTGGCGGTTGCGTGCAGATATTTGACGCCGTTGCGCATGAACTGGTGTTGCAAGACTTCGACCTCATGATCGAGTGTCTTGTGCAGCCGGGCTATGAGATCGCTGGCAGCGATGTCTTGCTTGACCCGGTAGCCACGCCCGTAAAAGCCGCGCTCGCGCCAGCCGGAGAGGTTGAGCACGGTCTCGCGCAGGGTCTTGGAAGGTATTGTTCCGGTATGCACCGAGACGCCGCCGAGCCTCCTGCCCTTGTCCAGAACCAGCACCGATTTGCCGAGTTTTGCTGATTGCACCGCAGCGCGGCGGCCAGACGGGCCGGAGCCGATTACCAGCATGTCGTAATTGTTCATCTTGAAGCCATTGTGTTTGCCGCGGGGCGCGGATGCGGGATGAAGTTGCCGGAAGCTACCAATTGGCGGCGAAGTTACAATGACAAGACGAAATATTTTCGTTGGATTGATTGAAGTGCGGGGTTTTTGTCACCATCTCATTAATCAGCCGGTTACCGGCCAAGGAGCTATTGTGCTATGACCGTCATCGACAACAACAGTGGCAAGGTTTTGGGTGGCGACGCCCGTGCGTTTGACAATGTGCGGACCCGCCGCGTGATGGGCGTGCTGATCGATTGGGCCATTGTGATCGCGCTGTGCATTCCGGTTGCCATCGTGATTTTCTTTCTTGGCATCGCAACACTTGGTCTTGGATTTGCACTCTACGGTGCGATGTTTCCTGTGATTGCGTTGCTCTATTCGGGCTTCACCATGGGTGGCCCGGCGCAGGCGACAATCGGCATGAAGATGATGGACCTTCATGTTGAGCGGATTGACGGGAGGCCGTTGGATTTCCTCACAGCGGCTGCGCACACATTCCTGTTCTGGGCGGCCAATGTGCTTTTGACGCCGTTCATCTTGGCTGTGACCCTGTTTACTGACGGCAAGCGCGCGGTGCATGATCTGCTGACTGAAAGTGTCGTCAAGCGCGGCACG
>JANMQE010000029.1:0-2335 GCA_031370195.1 Phyllobacteriaceae bacterium | reverse complement strand
ACGCAACCAGCCAGCGCAACAACAGACGCCACAATTCCGCAGCGGAGAGAAATCATCAAATTGGTCATTCCGCCCGTCCTCAAGCCATTTGCCTGCAAGTTAAAGCCCCGTTTCCTTCTTTCCGGCACGGATGCCAAAAAGCAAAAAGGTGGCAGCGGCAAAGCCGCCCCACCTTCGATAACCGTTCAAAAAGTCGAAAAAACGGCAGATCAACGCTCAGTTCAGCGGCCCGGGGCGGCAGTCGCCACCGGCTTGACGGCGATGAGGCCTTCACGCTGGGCGCGCTTGCGGGCCAGCTTGCGGGCGCGGCGCACGGCCTCAGCCTTTTCGCGGGCGCGCTTTTCGGACGGCTTCTCGTAATGGCCGCGCATCTTCATTTCACGGAAGACGCCTTCACGCTGCAGTTTCTTTTTCAGAGCGCGGAGAGCCTGATCAACATTGTTGTCACGAACGAGTACCTGCACGAGCGACACAGCCTTTCAAAAGAGCGAATTCTTCGATGGTCAATTCAATGGTTATCGGGAAATACAATCCCCCGTCGCGGCGGTCTCCCGTCGCAAGCTGGCGGCCAGATAGCAGAATCATATGGGCGTGTCGAGTGTGTTTTGCCTTAGAGCCTGACCGAAAATACACTTTGGCGGCCAACTGAAGCGGCTTTCTGCGCTTTCGGTACTAACGAATCCGTTTCTGCCCCGCCCTCAAGCGGCAAGCCGCTGGCGGAGACCCCGATGTTTGCTGCGCTCCGGTTCTCGAAAACCACACCATTTGACTCACCAAACTGAATTTTTGATCAGGCTCTCAGAGCGCAATGCGGGCAGTGATTTCATCATAGCCGGTGCGGAGGCCGGAAGAATCGCGCTCGATCAGACCGGCATTGGACAAGGCCTCGACATCCTCATGCACCCGCTTGTAGTCGCGGCCCAATGTGCGCGCCAAGGCGGCGATGCTTGCTTCGGGATGGGCGTGGAGCTGCCGCAGCAGTTCGAAGCGCTTGGTGGTCATGAGGGAGGTCAGGGTCTCCCAAGTGTCAAAATTCAAATGGTCCTCAGCCTCAATCGGTCCGATCTCGGCCCGCGCCACGGCGTCGAGCACCCGGCGCTTCATGTCAGCGAATTTTTCGCCAATGTGGATTTCAAGCTTTGTCATTGTGTGTCTCCACGCTCATTTTTGACGTCCATCTCGAAATCCTGCAGCATTTTTGCAAGTGAGGTGAATTCGTATGGAAGCTCAGTAGAACGATAGTGCCGGTGATCGCCCTTGCCGCGTTCATTGTCGTAGGCAACAATGCGTTCTCCCGGGCGTCCGTAAAAGAGGCTGTATTTTAACCCGTGTGTCGAAGGCGGCACATTTTCCGGTGTTTTCCACACTATGACCCGCAGAAAATACCCTTCTTCGAATACAGTGCGATAGCGGAACAGCAACTCTGCTTTCATCAGGTTCGCATGGCACAAATTGTCTATGGCGTCAAATGCCATAGATGGCGATCTTCCGTTCTTTCTCCTCTTTTCGCCAAATTGCCACCCACCGTCGCAAACAGCGCAAATCATCTGCGGCAAAATGGTTATGGATACCGGCGGCGTCTGCGGTATGGTCGCCCGGTTACCCGCTTTTTGTTGAAGGCTCCTGCCCATGCGCAAATATTCGGTCTTTGCCCTCGCCCGTGAGGCGATGCGTGCTCACAAGGGGTGGGACAAGCAATGGACGTTTCCCGAGCCCAAGGCTTCGTATGATGTGATCATTGTCGGGGCTGGCGGGCATGGGCTGGCGACGGCCTATTATCTGGCCAAGGAGCACGGCATTACCAATGTTGCGGTGCTGGAAAAAGGGTGGCTTGGCGGTGGCAACACCGGGCGCAACACGACGATTATCCGCTCCAACTATCTCTATGACGAGAGCGCCGGGATTTATGACCATGCGGTCAAGCTGTGGGACGGGCTTAGCCAGGATCTCAATTACAATGTGATGTATTCGGCGCGCGGCGTGATGATGCTGGCGCACAATGTGCATGATGTGCAGGTGCTGAAACGCCATGTGCATGCCAACCGGCTGAACGGCATCGACAATGAATGGCTGACGCCGGAGCAAGCGAAGGAATTCTGCCCGCCGCTGAATATCGCTGCCTCCGCCCGCTATCCGGTGGTCGGCGCGACCTTGCAGCGGCGCGGCGGCACGGCGCGGCATGATGCTGTGGCCTGGGGCTATGCGCGCGCCGCGTCTGATCGCGGTGTGGACATTATCCAAAATTGCGAAGTGACGGGGATTCGCCGCGAGGCGGATGGCTCGGTGTCGGGTGTCGAGACGTCGAAGGGGTTCATTGGCGCGAAGAAGGTCGGTG
>JANMQE010000022.1:0-1519 GCA_031370195.1 Phyllobacteriaceae bacterium | reverse complement strand
GATCTCCGCGCGCAAGCGCTGCGCCTCGCCGTAAAGCGACTGCTCCTCGGGCCGTGCAAGCGCGAGCTTTTTGCTGAAAAGCAAATCCGCAAATGCCCGCGAGCGCGAGCGCTCCATCAGCTCGAATGCCTCGGCGAAACGCCGCTGCTCCAGGAGCAGGCGAATCGCGAGGTAGTAGATCGTGATTTTGTCGTCCAGAAAAGTGCCGCGACTTTTCTCCTCGCGCAGATTGCGCCGGTCGGTTTCGAGCAACTCGATCGCCTTCATGCAATCCGCGAGTGCCTCGTCCGGCTTCCCGTCCAGCGAACGGAGCGAAGCTTTGATGAAGAAGCTTTTCGCGTCGCCAGTGAGCACGCCCTCGTGTTGCAACGCTTCGAAGAGGCCCGGCAACACCGGTTGCCCTGAGGCGATGAAAGTTTCGCTCACATGGACATCCGAGGCCTTCTTGGGATAAAAAATCTGCGCCTTCGGAATCGAACCCGCGAGACGCTCGTTCGCTTCAATCCCCTGCCTCCGGACGGCCAGAGAGCGGTGGAACTGCTCGATCGCCCTGGCGATGTGCGCGTATTGACGGTCCCGGGCGATGGCCAAGGCGGCGTCGTAATCGGCGCGGGCGAGACCGAAGTTTTCCATGCCCGCCGCGAACGCTCCGGATGCGCCACATTTTTCGCCGAGCTTGCTGTAGATATCCGCCCGATCGAGGTAGGCATACAGCAGCAGCGATTGGTCTTTCACGCCCGGAGCCACCGCGAGAGCGCGATTGAGCAGGTCCATCGCGCCGATGGAATTGCCCGCCGCGAGTTGGGTTTGGGCGACGTAACAGAGCGCATTGAAGTGGTGCGTTCGATCCGGCAGCGTCGCGCTGATCGCGACGGCTTCCTCAAAATGCGCAGCCGCTGCGGTATTGTCTTTTGGCCCCGCTATCTCGCACCGACCCTGCCCGATCAAGGCCAGCGCCTGGCTGTCTGCATCGCCGGATTTTTTCGCGAGTGCGAACCCGCGCTTGAACAAATCGAGCGCCGCGGCATGGCGGTTCTGAAGGCGGCGAATCTCGCCGAGTTTGATGACACTCCGCGCCGTCCCGGCATCGTCGCCGTTATCCGAGAACTGCGCCACTGCCCCGGACAACTCCTCGATCGCGCGGTCCAACTCCGGCGCGAGCTTTGCGGGGTCGCCGGTTTTCAAATAGTTTTGCCGATAAGCATCGATCCGCGCGCTTGCCCGCTGGTGCAACGCAGCAGCATCGTTCTGTGCCCCAGCGATCGGGAGCATGGCTAGGGAAAATGCAAATCCCAGCGCTGCCCGGAACCGAGCCCTCGTTCGCATGATGTCGCAAATGGTCATCACGGTCGTGATCCTAATAGGTTCCCGCCGGATTGGTGAATCACAAAAACGTGCGGATCGACAATCACATGGTCGTGATGAAAACGATGACGCGAAACGTCTGATTCCCACCGATTTTGCCTTTCATGATTCTTCCATCCCCGTTTCCATGCCTCCATATTTTCAATGACATGAA
>JANMQE010000265.1:0-2620 GCA_031370195.1 Phyllobacteriaceae bacterium | reverse complement strand
GGCCGCGCGGCGCGGACGCGCTCGACCAGCTTCAGATAGTCACTCGCGGTGTGGCGACGGTTCATGGCTTTGAGAATCCGGTCGGAACCGGACTGCACGGGCAAATGCAGGTAAGGCATCAGTTGTAGCAGATCGCGGTGCGCTTCGATCAAATCATCGGCCATATCGCGAGGGTGGCTGGTGATATAGCGCAGACGCGAAACGCCCTCAATTTCCGCAAGATATTGCAAGAGGCGGCCAAGGCCCCAGGTTTTGCCGTCAGGTCCCAGTCCGTGCCAGGCATTCACATTCTGCCCAAGCAGTGTGATCTCGCGCACACCCGCAGCAACGAGGCCCTTTGCTTCTGTCAAAATCTGGCTAACCGGACGCGAAACCTCATTGCCGCGCGTGTAGGGTACGACACAGAATGTGCAGAACTTGTCGCAACCTTCCTGCACGGTCAGAAACGCTGTCACACCGCGGCTGCGCACCTTGGCCTCACTCGGCGCGGGCAGATGATCGAACTTGTCTTCAGTGCCATAGTCCGTCTCATTGACACGTTCGCCCTTGGCGACGCGGGCAACGATATCCGGCAGCCGGTGATAGCTCTGCGGACCGACCACAAGGTCGACGCCCTTGGCGCGGCGGAAAATCTCGTCGCCTTCGGCTTGCGCCACACATCCGGCGACGCCAATATTCAGCGTGCGCCCTTCAACCTTCCGCTCAGCCTTCAGGTCCCGCAGCTTGCCAAGTTCGGAGTAAACCTTCTCAGCCGCCTTCTCGCGAATATGGCAGGTGTTGAGCAGCACCAGATCCGCATCCTCAAGGCTCGTCGTCTCGTCAAAACCGCTTGCCACCAGCGCATCAGCCATGCGGGTCGAATCGTAGGCATTCATCTGGCAGCCATAGGTTTTGACCAGCACCTTTCGGCGTGGCTCTGCGGGCGCCGTGAATTCGTTGGCAGGCGGTGCAATTGTCATGGCGCGCCGTTTATCCCGTTTTCACCATCGCGTGAAGCGCTGAGTTTGGCGTCAAATCTCAGTCTGTTCATCGTCATGGCGCGGATTTCCGCCTCAAACTGCCGCGACAGCGCCTTGCGGTCGCTTGAGCGGTCAAACATCACCGGCGCGCCGAATGTCACCTCGACATCAATCGCCCTTGCGGCAACAATTCCCCTGAGGTGAGTGACCAGCGGAACCGTGCCGGGCCAGGCGACAACCGGGCGCAGGAACCGCCCGATCGGCAAGCCTTGAATGCGGGTGTAAGCGAGAGAAACCGGCTGGATCAGCACATGATCAATGGCATCACCATTTCCTACCTCGAGCGCCGCTTTTGCAGCACCAAACAATGAGGACTTGAACGGCAGAACCCGGTTGCCGTCAGAGGTCGTGCCTTCCGCAAACAGAACAAGGATATCGCCGCTGTGCAGCCGCGCCGCAATTTCCTGCGCCTGATACGCCGTCTTGTGCTTGCGCTCGCGCTCAATGAACACTGTGCGCTGCAATCGGGCAAAATTGCCAAACAGCGGCCAGCCTTTGACTTCAGACTTGGCGATGAACGAGACTTCGGCAATCGAGCCGAGCACCAAAATATCGCTCCACGACACATGGTTGGAGACCAGCAGAAGCGGGCGGCCCTGTGACATCTCGCCATTGACGCTTACTTTGAACCCGAGCAGCCAGCACATGAATTTCTGCCATTGTCGCGGCAGTGACTTGTGCCAAAACCGTTGCAGCCGATGGGCAAGCATTTGCAACGGCAACAACGGCACCGTGACCAGAGCAAAAATGGCCAGAATGAAGGCAATCCGGATCATTCCGAACATTGTCAGTCTTTGGCTTTGCGATTGCGCACGGGCACCGCGTAAAGTTCCAGACGATGGTCTACCAGCTTGAAGCCTCGCTCGCGGCAAATCTCTTCCTGCAGCGCCTCAATGCGCGGGTCAGTGAATTCCAGCACCTTGCCGGATTTCAGGTCGATCAAATGGTCGTGGTGCTCCAGCGGCATCGCCTCATAGCGGGCACGGCCGTCGCGGAACTCGTGCCGTTCGATGATGTTCAGATCTTCAAACAGGCGCACCGTGCGATAGACGGTTGATATGGAAATGTGCGGGTCTATCTTTGCTGCACGGCGGTGCAATTCCTCGACATCCGGGTGATCGGCGGAATTTTCCAGCGCCTGCGCAATGACGCGGCGCTGACCCGTCATGCGCATGCCCTTGTCGGCACAAAGTGTTTCCAGATGCGAGGCCAATGTTTCGTCCCGGTTCCCGAACGGACCTATTTCAGATCAAGCCGCATGACAAGCGCCGCGCTCTTTCCTGCAGGAGTATCCTTGCCTGCAGGAGTATCCTTGCCTGCAGGAGTATCCTTGCCGACATGAGTATCATAGTAGGCCGGGCGTCTTGCAACCTCCAGAAATCCAAATCCTTTGTAAAGTGCAATGGCGGCGGCATTGGCCTCGTCAACTTCAAGAAAGACGGTTTCTGCACGCACATGATGCAGATGGCGCAGCACCGCTGCCACCAGCCTGTGGCCAAGACCGGACCGGCGCGCGTGCCTTCCCGTAATGACAGTCAGGATTTCCGCCTCTCCGGCAGACAGCCGTGCAAGAACAAATCCGGCAGGTCTGGCGCTTGCGC
>JANMQE010000733.1:0-2772 GCA_031370195.1 Phyllobacteriaceae bacterium | reverse complement strand
CAACGAACAATGGGAAGCCGCTTTCGACAGCCACGATGTGACCTGGCAAATCCACATGACTGGCGGCGAGCCGTCCGCCTATCCCGGCTTCGTCGATCTGTGCGCGCGGCTCACGAAGAACAATTTCATTTCGCTCAACAGCAATCTGACCAACAAGTCACTGACGAATTTTGCGGGCAGGATCGATCCGGACCGGGTGATCTTCATAAACGCGGGTCTCCACCACAAGGAACGCAGCAACCGAAGTCTGGTCCCGGCCTTTATCGAACGCGCGCGCCATTTGTCTTCGCGTGGATTCAACGTGATGGTCACGGCTGTCATGTCGATTGAGTTTCTTGAAGTGGCGGACGAAGTCCGGCGGGAGCTTGCGCTGTCTGGCATTGTGCTTGTGCCGAAGATATTGCGCGGTTCATTTGACGGCAAACAATGGCCGCACGCCTACACGGGCGAGCAACGGCGCGAGCTCATTGCGCTTCTTGACCGAGCCGAGCCGGAACTCGAGAAAGTATCAGACCGTGGCGGCCAGCAGCTTTCCATCGATTTGCGCCATGACCGGCAGTTGCTGGGCGAGGGGCAGGGGTTGATGTTCAAGGTCCGTGATCTCGTTTCGGACACTGCGGCTATGGACAAGATGTTTCGCGGCAAACTGTGCGGGGCCGGCTTGAGCTTTGTTTCGATTACGCCAAGCGGCGACGTCTACCGCTGCAGCAGCAAGCGCCCTTTGGGCAATTTGCTCGATGAGACATTTGCATTCATCAACAAGACGGAGCGCTGCGATACGACATACTGCCCGTATTTTTGCTTCAAGCATACTTCGGACGCAGTGTTGAAGGCGCTCGCGCAGAATCAAAAAATGGCGGCTGTTCCAGCAATGCAGACATAAAACTGGAACAGGCGGGAGGCATTTATGCCCCCGCCTTTTCACAAAGTTACTTGTTCAGCATCACCAGCGGTGCTGGCGCATCGCTTTTCGGCTGGTCTGTCGGACCACAGGACGTCAAGAACGCCATGGAAATAAAAAACATACTCAACACGCCGGATATCTGAGTCATTTTATTGTCCCTTCGGCAAGATCAGCAGGTTTGAGAGGCCTGCATCCGGTTAACCCGCCACCTGGGTAAAAGTTTCCCGCCAATTGAGTCCATGATGAGTCCGGATCGATGAAATGCTGTTTCAACGCGTGTCCAAGTGTGATGGTGCAGTGCACATGCAGAAACCGGTTTCAATTCGTCATCAAAGTGATCTATGACGGCGAAAACCAGATTGACCCCACGAAAGGATACTCGTCGTGACCGCCATTGTAGACATTATCGGCCGTGAAATTCTCGACAGTCGTGGCAACCCGACTGTTGAGGTCGATGTCATTCTGGAAGACGGCTCGCTGGGCCGCGCTGCCGTGCCATCCGGCGCATCGACTGGCGCGCACGAAGCCATGGAGCTGCGCGACGGTGGCACGCGCTATCTAGGCAAGGGTGTTGAAAAGGCAGTTGCGACGGTCAATGGCGAACTGTTTGATGCCATCGGCGGCATGGACGCTGAAGACCAGATCCACATCGACGAGACGATGATTGAACTTGATGGCACGCCGAACAAGGCGCGTCTTGGCGCCAATTCAATTCTTGGCGTGTCACTGGCCGTCGCCAAGGCGGCTGCGGAGGCAACTGGCCTACCGCTTTACCGTTACGTCGGTGGCTCGAACGCGCGCGTTCTGCCGGTGCCGATGATGAACATCATCAATGGTGGCATGCATGCCGACAACCCGATCGACTTTCAGGAATTCATGGTCGTGCCATATGGCGCTGAGTCAATCCGTGAAGCTGTGCGCATGGGATCCGAAATTTTCCACACCCTGAAGAAGCGACTGAAGGAAGCCGGGCACAACACAAATGTTGGCGATGAAGGCGGCTTTGCACCAAACCTGAAGAGCGCCGAAGACGCTCTCGACTTCATCATGAGTTCAATTGAAAAGGCAGGCTTCAAGCCGGGCGTTGACGTCGGCATCGCGCTCGACTGCGCGGCGACCGAATTCTTCAAGGATGGCAAATATGTCTATGAGGGTGTCGGCAAGACAATGACGTCCACAGAACAGGCCAAATTCCTCGCCAAGCTCGCCGCCGACTATCCGATCTTCTCCATCGAAGACGGCATGTCGGAAGACGATTGGGAAGGCTGGAAAACGTTGACCGATCTGGCGGGCAACACAGTGCAGCTGGTTGGCGATGATTTGTTTGTCACCAACACAAAGCGCCTCAACGATGGCATCAAACAGGGCGTGGCCAACTCGATCCTCATCAAAGTCAACCAGATTGGCTCGCTCTCAGAGACGCTGAACGCCGTAGAGACTGCGCACAAGGCCGGCTATTCGGCGGTCATGTCGCATCGCTCGGGCGAGACGGAAGACTACACCATTGCCGATCTTGCGGTTGCCACCAATTGCGGCCAGATCAAAACGGGATCGCTCGCCCGTTCCGACCGCACTGCAAAATATAATCAGCTGATCCGGATCGAGGAGGGTCTCGGCACGCAGGCGAAATATGCCGGAAAGTCGATTCTGAAGTAAGCGATTTTACCACGATATCAGCAACGGCGGCGGAGCAATCCGCCGTTTTTTATTGACTTATCGAGATTACAGTTTCATAATTTGCGTTAATATTTGGGGCGCCTCACTACACGGAGGCCTTTGCTTTGAAGTATTCATATTTTTCAGTACTGCTTGCTGTATCCATGCCGCAATGTGCGTGGGCAGAGGTCAGTTGCGCGGATCTGGTGAGC
>JANMQE010000724.1:0-3567 GCA_031370195.1 Phyllobacteriaceae bacterium | reverse complement strand
GCCGGTTTTCCCGATCGATTGGGTGAGCTGCGCAAACAGCGCCTGCGCAAATTGCATGTTGCGGATTGAGTGCTCCATGCTCTGGCGCACGGTGACTTGCAGAAGCTGCTGCGGCAGGGCGATGACTGCCTGAGGATCATTGCTGGCAAATGCGTCACCCGCCATTTTCATGACGTCGGTCTGCGCGCTGATTGAAGCTTCAAGGCCGACATTGACGAAATCAGTGAAGGCCTTCGAGACAGGCCCCGCAGCTGCGCCGAAGCTTTTCATGCTGGCAACCAATTCGGTAACGCAGGCAGTTTGCAATTCCATCACGGCGTTGGCCGATGCTTCAGTCGCCGCGACTTTCCGGTCGTTCGGGCTCATGAACATTACTCCCAGGTTCTCGCTTCAGGAGACCGGAATGCTGACAGTCCGGTTCTGATGCTGCAGCGTTTGATAAAGCGCCAAACGCTTCTGGGGAACGCAGTGAGCCGTATCGTTTTGATACGTTTTGCGTATGGTGATTTTAGACAAAAAGCCGAAATTATTGACAAAGGTGGTTGCTGAGTGGCCGCTATTTATGGCTGCTGTGAAACTCCATGCACAGCCGGCAAAACAGATCGATTGCGGGCGTGTGTTTGCGGCCTCTCACCGTCGCAACCGATATCTGGCGCTTGACCTGCGGTTTTATCAGCGGCCGCCGCAACAGGTCCGGAAACAGCGACATTGATTCGGGCATGCAGCAGCACCCCAGGCCAGCCAGTACCATGGCTTGGATCCAATCCTCTTTCTCGCTGCGATATCGTATGTCGAGATCAATGTTGAATTCCGGATTGAAGTCGTTGTAGTGCAGCACATACTCGCAGTTCAAACGTTCAAGATACTGCTCTCCATGCAGTTCGCTGACGGGCACATTTTCCATCTGCTCGAACCTGTGACCGCGCGCGAACGCGACAACATATTGCTCTTCATAGAGCGGGCGCACGGTAATCATCTCCGGATATTTCGGAACACCGACCAGTGCGACATCGAGACTGCCGTCCACCAGCATCTCGACAATTTTGTCGCCCGTCGCCTCGACCAGCTCGATGTGAAGTTCGGGTGCCCGCGTAGTCAGCTTTGAAATGAGCGGAATAAGACGGGTGGGGCTGATCGTGCACATGATTCCGAGGCGCAATGTTGATTTTGTCAAGGTCGCAAGTTCAATGGCATCCGCCTGCACGGATTCCACTTGCGCCAGCGCCAGCTCAAGGCGGGGCCTGGCAATGCGGCCGAGTTCAGTCAGGTGCGTGCGTCCACGCTCACGCCGCACAAGGTCCGCGCCGAACTCCAGCTCCAGAAGCTTGATGGCGCGTGACATCGTCGGCTGCGTCACGCCGCATTTCGCCGCAGCTTTGGTGAAACTCAATGACTCAGCGAAGGCTAGAAAATATCGAACCTGGTTCAGATCCATAACCTAAAAATCACTCCGCCCAGAAAAAATTTTGTTCGCGATAGGTTAGCTTCACACATTTACTTCCCCCGTTCTGCAAGACCGCCTATCACG
Organism: Phyllobacteriaceae bacterium; assembly: GCA_031370195.1. Classification (GTDB taxonomy): domain Bacteria; phylum Pseudomonadota; class Alphaproteobacteria; order Rhizobiales; family Rhizobiaceae; genus JANMEX01. The sequence continues at coordinate 2,039 of JANMQE010000724.1, read as the reverse complement.
GATCACGAGTGGCTCGAATACACAAATTGCTCCGGACAGATATCATTGTGGTGTGCAGCGATTGTTTCCAAGTCACGGCGTGGTGACGGTTCCAATATCCGCATGTTCGCAAACACTTGTCTGTCAGGCATTATCCCCCAAGAGTCACAGCAGAACGCCGGAACATTTCTGACATGAACGCCCAACGAGCACACCCGACTGATCAATTGAGTCGCTACACGCGCACGGCCCGATTGCTGCACTGGCTGATGGCGGTGATCATGGTGGCCATGCTGCTGACAGGCGAGCAGACCATGAGCGGCCATGGCAACAGAACTCTGCCGACAGTCCACGCCAGCGCCGGTTTTGTGCTCATGCTGTTGCTCGCCATTCGGCTATGGTGGCGCTGGAAACATGCGCCTCCACGAGCATTGGAGCACCCGGTGTGGGAACTGCGGGCGGCGAAAGCTGCGCACGCGGCGCTGTATGCGGCAATGCTCCTGCTGCCTTTGACCGGTTGGCTCGCCTACACCGAGCATGTACGCCGCGCATTCGGAACGCGCCCTGCCAGCCTTTTCGGCATCAAAATCCCGCTGTTGCCGGATTTCGGCGTCAACTGGCATCTCATCCACAATTGGGGCGGCAAGCTCGTGCTGGCGCTGATCGCACTGCACGCAGCGGCGGCTTTGAAGCACCACTTCGTAGACCGGGACAGGACCCTTAAACGCATGCTTCCTTGGCAATAACGTGGGGGCTGATCAAAACATCGACATCGCCGCCACGCCCGCCGCGATCACGCCGATGGAAACGAGTTTGCCGACACCGAGCGGCTCGCCAAGAAACATCCACGCGCCGACGGCCGTCAGCGGCAGCACCACTGCGGACCACGCCATCATTACCGACAGCGGTATTTTCGTTAGCGCCGTGTACCAGCAGGCAACAAAAGTAAGGATCATCACGACGGCAAGCCACATCAAAGGGTCGCCCAGAAGCTGCCGGTAAGAGCCGCCTGACGCCGTGACCGGGTCGAGCCGCGCCTTGATGATGACTTGCGAAGCTGTCGAGGTGACAAACCCCAGAAACATCAGCGCCCAAGCGAGTTTTTCCGTCAGCATGGTGGTCTCCGTTTTCTGCCTTTACGCGGCACAACGCAGTGTGGATCAGCGCTGCGCCAAAGGCAAAGCCGCACGCATTGGGTCCATTCGGCTGATGCCCGTTTCACCACAATGCGTGCACTCTTGGACGGCATCAATATTATCTGCGACATCACCCGCACGGGGGATGCGCATTGGCTGTGAAACCGCCAAATTCTGCGCAACTTCGAAATTCTGGAGAGTGAACATGCGCATGCTTGCAAGAGTTTCATCGGCGGTTTTTCTGTTTGCTGGCTGCATCAGCGCGACCTCCGCAGCCGGTGTGTCCATCAGCGGAACGCACGGGCGCAGCGAGATCAAGTCGACCTGCGCCGCCAGTGGCGGCACATACTATTCAAATCTGGATGGATATGGCTGCATCAAGGAAAACTGCGACGGCAATGGCGGCCTTTGCGGGGTCATTTGCAAGAATGACGGCTCGTGCACAGGCTCAACGCCGAGCATCAAGGGCACAAAGCCGCCCCGAACTCTCAAAGGGACACTCGGGCCAAAGACCCGATGAACAAAATGGAATGGACAAAACATCGGAGGCAGAGATGAAGCGTAATTTCTCGATCCATTCAGCAATACTTGTGGCGGCACTGATTGGTTTAACCGTACCGCAGCCAGCGCAGGCGACAGACGCACGCGAAGCAATCCGGCTGTGTGACAAAAACCCCAAGTGCACTTTCAACACACGGGACAACGGCAGCGTCGACATAACGGTCAACGGAAACCATATCAACTGCCCGCAGGAAGGCCCTTGCGTGTGCGAAGTTTGCGACCCTCCTGCCTTGAAGACGCCTCCCAAGGCCGGGGCGAAAATCCCCGGTGTGCGCGTCACGGACGTCTTGAAGCGGTAGGGACGACGAGTGGCGCCGGCTTCAAGCCCGTCGCCGCTCCTGCCAGCTCAGGAACAGCCCTGCC
>JANMQE010000664.1:0-9604 GCA_031370195.1 Phyllobacteriaceae bacterium | reverse complement strand
GTCAAGTCTGTCGGCGCAAGGCTCCTCTTCCTGCCAGCATACAGCCCGGACCTCAATCCCATCGAACAGGTCTTTGCAAAGCTGAAGCACCTCTTGCGCAATGCAAAAGAGCGCACCGTCGAAGCCACATGGAAGCGCATCGGCGCTCTGCTCGGAACCTTCACATCAGCAGAATGCTCAAACTATTTCGCAAACTCAGGATATGGTTCCGTCTAGAGTCATTCCGCTCTAGCCGCCCGGAGTTTGAGCAGTCTGGATTTCCGGCCCGATGGCCGAGGATGACGTAACCCGACGTTGCTGCGACTTTAAATCCAATTGCGGCACCCTTGCCACAAGCGGAAGCGAACTGAGTGGGTTGCCATCGGCGGAAAGTCCGCCTTCAGGTCCAAATCCTTTTCAACGTGTCAACGCACAATCCATCTGGCTTTTTGCCGTTGGTGAACTTAACAGAATGGCCGCATGCCCACCCCCAAATTCCTCCAAAACCTGTCGCCGGAATTCCGGCTCACCCTCTTCTACGTCTCGCTCTACACCACGGGCGGCGTGGCCAATACCTATGGCGGCATCTGGTTTTCGCAGCTTGGCCTGTCGTCCGGCGAGATCGGATTCATCAACTCGACGCCGATCTTCATCATGCTGATGCTCAATCTTCTCGTCGGGCGGATGGCCGACCGTGCGCCGGACTGGCGGCAGGCGATTGTCGTCGGTACGCTTTTCGCCGCCGTTTTGCCTTTCGGGCTGCTTTTTGTGTCGGGGTTCTGGGGCATATTGTTGTTTTGGTCGCTGCCGGTCATTGCGCAGAGCCTCGTCAATCCCGTCGCCGATGCTGCGGCCATGCGCCTCACCCGCCGCCGAGGCACCGATTTCGGCTTCATCCGCGCCTGGGGCACCCTCGGCTATATGCTGACCATCCTGCTCACTGGCCTTCTGGTGCAGCAATTCGGCGGCATGATCTTCCTGCCGCTGTTCATCGCCATGTCGCTGCTGCGCGGCGGCACAGCGCTGGCGTTGCCGAAGTTGCGATCCGCCAACAGCGAGGACGTGAAGAGCGGGGCGACGCGGCTGATCGAGGTTATGAAACCGTGGTTCCTTTTTCCGCTGGTCGGCTGGTCGATGGTGTTTGCCACGCACCTCATCCTCAACGGGTTTCAGGGCCTGCTATGGAAAGAGCAAGGCATCTCCGCCGAAATCATCGCCATCCTGATCGCGCTTGGCGCGTTGTCTGAGGCGACGATGTTCTACTTCTTCAAACGCATCGCGGTCCGCTTTACGGCCCGCAAACTCATCCTTCTGTCAGCGCTCGTTGCCGTTGCGCGGTGGATTGCCATGGCCTATTCACCCGGCGTGCCGGTGCTGATCGGCCTGCAACTTCTGCATTCCGTGACATTTGCGCTGGGCTTTCTCGGCTGCATGAATTTCATCGCCAACTGGACCAGCGAAGACATCGCCGCCGAAGCGCAAGGCTTCTTCACCATGCTGCAACAGGCCTTTGCCGTGGTTGCCATCACCAGTTTCGGCTGGCTTGCGGGAGATTATGGCGCAAAGGCCTATCTGGCTTCCGCCGTGTTTGCAGCAATCGGGGCGGTGCTGGTGTATCTGTCGATACGGTTGCAGCCGCCGAAGGGTTGAGAAGGCTCAGACGGTCCACAAGTCCCAGTACATTCCGCCCCCCGGTTCAATATTTCCGGCGGCGCGACTTGTCATGCAGGAGCCTTGGCGAAGACGGAACCGGATTGGGTGCCGCTCAACGCCCACACAATTGTCAGCCGTTCTGTCCAGTTCCGAGCTTCAGCGTCACCCTCCGGTGCACCGGATTTAAGCTTTGGCGCAAACCTTTCATCAATTGCGCTCACTATCGTTGACAAGTACCAATTTTGCAAAGAAGCGCGCTATCAATTTGCGCAGCCTTAAGTGATTTGCCAATTCTTACAACCATGTTTTTCGGAGAGCAGCACTTCTTGGCTATCCAGGGTGGCATCGCGATCCGGCGTTTGTGTTTACGCGCTCAGCGCTTCCAAGGCACACTCGGTGCAGCCAGCAAACGCTCCTTAAGTTGTGGCAGTTCGCTGCGCCCGGGCAGAGGCACAAACATTTTGCGCACCGTCTGGAAATCGCCAAGCGGGCGATAAGCGAGGGCCGCACCGAGTTTCTCGCCCTGTTCGGGGTCTGCCATTCCCAGCCATTCCCCAACGACTGGAACCGCCGGAAACGCTGTGACCGTTTTTTGCACATGGGCAATGAACGCATAGATGAAAGGCGCAGCACTGAAACTGTCTTCCTTGAGAAGGCCCTTGCCGGTGGCCGCGTCATAACGCTCTTGCGCAGCAACTGGAACCAGCAGCGATTCATCCTTGCTGTTGGCTTCAAGCTTGCTGTTGGCTTCAAGAGTCAGCGTCATCGCACCCAACCGCACCTGTCCTGCTCCGAACGGCTTGGCGCGGCCGATCATGTGGCGGAACCGCTTTTCGCCATCGCCGCCATGCGTCAATGCAAACAGCACCAGCCCGATTTCCGCCGCCGAGACATTATGAAGCCGGATTTTCCCATGGAAAATTGGCAGTCTGTCCGTTGAAGGCACAAGGAATTTCAGGTTCGACCATGTGTCGCGACCATTCGAGCGACCCCGTGACGCATCAAGAATCTGCTGCTTCTGAACTTCGCCGGCGGCTCTGATCGACTTGATCGCATCGCCATGTTTCGCCTGCGGAAACTTGGGGAAATAGGCCTTGCGTCCCGCAAGCTTGACGCTATCCACGCTGTAATCTTTTTCGTAGTTCGCAGATGCGGCGGAGCGCAAATAAAACGGCGCAAACGAGGCGCGCGGTGCCATTTGCACCACTGTAACAGCACCTTCCGTGCGCACCGGCGTGGAGGCATCAAGCGTCGCAAAACCGAACGCCACCCTGCTCTTGCGCGCAATGGCGTTTGGTGCAGTGCTTTCGTCCGCCGTTGGCGCAGTCACGTCTTTGGACTCAATCACATAGCCGAACAGACGTTCCACAAAATCATCGGTGTACGTTAAGCCTGTGCGCTTGGAGTCATCCTTTTCAGTTGCGGGCGGAAAATGAGGCTTGTGCTGTGGCTGCGACTTGAAAAGCACGTCCTCTACCGAGTTCAAATGTGGAATCTTGAAAAGCCGTGTCAGGCCAAAGAAAAAGTCCGGCCCCCGGCCGGCCGGCTCACCAACGTAGAACACGGGAATGCCGCTCCTCATTTCTGCGGCGGCGCGCATGATCTTCCAGTTTTCCAGAGGCTCGGGCTTGTTTTTACTCGGATTCGAATGCAGCCGCGCAAACAGCTCTGCTTTGTCCGCCGGCAGCGGGATCGCGGTCGCCCCGTCTTGCGGGAAGAACACATATTCGACCTTCTTGTTGCCGTTGCCCGGAAAACTGCCGGCAAACACCAGCACGCCCGGACGACCGCCCTCCGAATAGGCGACTTCACGCTTTCCAAAGCCGTCTTTTGGCATCGGAACATCAACAAAATTGTAGGTGCGGCTAAAGACCGGAAGTTTGTCGGCAATCATACCCGCGTGTTTGTATTTCTCGTCAAGCTTGAAGTTGATCCAAAGTTTGTCGTCCCGCTCTCGCTTCTCAATCGGCGCACTGATGTTCATCCGGGCAAATTCTGTGATGCGGATCGCCGCCCATGGTTTGGCACACGGCGTCAGCTCATAGACATGGTCCGTGTCAGGCCCCCGTTGGATCACATGCGCCGCCTTGTCCGCTTTTTCCTCGTCCGTCGCCTTGCGCACCCGCAAAAAACCGGAGTGCACCTCGTCAACCTTGCTGACGCTTTGCTCCTTGTAGACGCGGTGATCAAAATCGCGCAGGCCGTAGCGGTGGTGCCAGTTGCCGCGCGACAGCTTGGCGTGGCCGACGATCTCGCACGCCGCGCGGATCATCCCGCGCATGGTTGCGCCGGGGATGACGTGCGTCATTGCTTTGCCCATCACCAGCGGTTCAACTGCCGGATTGTCTTGCTCTCCTTGCCGCTTTTCACGCGCCGGCGCGCCGATCAATAGCGGGCTTTCGGCGATCAGGTCATACTCAATCACGCCGCTGAAATAGCCGACAACGGGCATGTCCAGCGCTGGTGGTTTCTCTGTTTCCGGCGGCACGACCTGATCTGGCAGGTCAATGAAACGGAACGGCGCACCAACCAGCGAAGCATCAAAGGGCGTCCGCTTAACAATACTGTTCGAGGCTGATTGGCCGCCGCCTTCACTGCGCGTCTCAGCTTGCGGAACGAACGCCAAGCTCAGGCTTTGTTCGGCAGTGCTGATAATCTCCTCATAATGAGACCGATCCGCATCGGTTTTATCAAGCAAGAAGTTCTTCAAATTTTGTTTGTTCTGCGCGCTGCCTAGGCTTTTCAGCCATGCAAGGCTGCGCTTGTCGTTCAGGAGAATCTGGACTGCCTTCAGGGCATCATCGTCAAGCGGCATGTGCCCGATCCTTTACAAACCAGCCAAAGCCCTTGGACGAGCCAGCTCCCAGATCAAGACCGTTTTTCTCAATGTCGTCGCAAAGCAATTTGAAAAGATCCAAATCATCTGGCATTGGTTCAAAATCAGGCTTTCGCGCCGGTGGCATACCGCGTTCCGGTTCAAAATTCCGCCTTCGCGTCAATGCCAACTCAAGTTTCAACCGAACCCCGGTGAAAGCGCCTGTGGTGAACAGCGCGTTGTCAACCGGGCCACCTGTAAACCGGTCAAGTTTGACAGACGTGATTTCAAACGGCTCACCCTCGCTCACGTCGCACCGGCTGATGTGCAGCAGAGCCATATTCGCGAGGCTTCCAAAAAGCCGGTCGAGCGCAGGTTTGGCTGCCGCCTCAACGTCTGACGCGCCTTTTTGAAGAAAGTGCCGCCGCCAGAGCCAGGTTGCCCGCGCCTTCAAAGCGCCGGAAACGGATGAGCCAGAGAGCAGCGGCTGTCGCGCGGAGGATTTCTGCGCCTGAATCTGCGGCGCGGAGCCTTTCTTTTGCCGCTCCGGATTGCGCGCGTCACGCATGTCGGACTGGCTGGAGTCCTGCACCAAAAACGGTGTGTCGCAGGTGAGCTTAAACGATCTCATCTCAATGGTGGACGTTCCGGCTTTTTCTGGAACAATCGCCCGTTCGGCACCGCGCCGCAGGACGCCATCGTCTCCCAAGGTCCAGGCGGTGAACGTCACTTTTTTGAACCGCACCTGCCCTTGACCGTCCGCGCGTGACTTGCCCAAAGCCAGCCCGCCTTGCAGCAATCTGGCGAAAATCTCCTCAGCCAACAGGATATCAGCCTCTGACCCATGGCTCAGCAAAAGGCAGCGGAAGCTGAACTTTGTTCCGGGCTGAATCAGTTCCTGGAAAAACAGCTTGTGGTCATCGGCAACACCGGCGGCCCCGTCGATTGCGGTCCTGGCAGCAATGTAGCCAGCGGGACGATTCAACAATCCAGCATAGGGAAGAACCTCTGCTGCCTTGCCGGGATTTGCAGATGTTGCGCCATAGATTGCCAACGAACCCATGCGTGCCACATCGGCTTCTGTTGTGCCAAAGAGTGATGTCAACGCAGCGCTGGAGTCATCAAAAAACTCGTTCTCGGCAAATGCCCGGATGGCACCCTTGAGACCGGTCGCAGCCAAATATGGGTTGCCGTTGCCGTCGCGCTGAACGGTCGCAAAATTCAACGGCTCATTGCGCTGTTGAACAGTGCAGTTGTCAAACTCGCCAGTACCGCAATGGAGCGGCGTTACCGTTTCAATCTCGCAATGAATCTCTGTGCGGCTTCCGAACATCAAACACCCCCGACAAATTCAAAGCGCGGATCAGGCGGCAAATTGAGGTCATGGATTGCGATCTCGCCATATCCGTTTTCAGGCACATACGCGCAATCGCGCCACGTTAGCGGTTTGATTGTCAAAGTTTTGCCAGACATATCCGCTGCCGGCAGTCCAAACCTCAGTGCATTTTCCAGCGCTTCCCGCGCGCCGGGTGCCGAGACATCAAGGCGAAACACGGAGCCGGGCGCAGTCAAAATGAACGGATAGTAGGTTGATCTTCCAAACACCCGCCGACGCGTGGCGATATAGCCTCCGGCCATTTCGCGGCTGGCGAAAATGTTCTTGAGTATCGTGCCGGACAGCTTCGCCGCAAAATACTCGGCATGTGCATCAAAGATGGTCTTCTGCTGGTTTGCGTCATAGCGTGGCCCGGTCAGCAGCGCAGGCGTGCGCAGCACCACATCGACAAAATTGCTCGCGAGTTGTGTCTTGATATCGCCCGAGTCCGGTGGCTCATCCATCGGCGAGACTGTCGCCGTAGACCCCGAGCGGCCAATACCGTCGACCGGTTGGATAAACAGTGACAGCAGCTTGCCGGCCTCGTTTGCGTCAGTGCAGTTCCCGGTATTGACACGAAAGCGCCAGCGCAAATCTTGTTGTTTCGTATTGCCGTCGAGTTGTTTGACAGGGATTTTGTTTGATATCGCGACCATCGCAAACAATTGACCGTCCACAGCGGTCAATCTCTCTGCGTCAATCTTGACGTGAGTGCGCGAAAGCTTGACTGGGCTTAGCGCAGTAAGCCGCAGGTCCTGCCTTACTCTGTTCACAATTCTGTCTTTGGCACCATGGGCAAACTCTGTGGGCTTGTAGTGGAATTCAGCCCCAGACTGTATTAGTTCTTTGGTTGAATCATTCGCGGGATGTTTCACAGACTCAGTCAAAAATACTGCCCCTTTCCCGTGCTGCTCTTTGATCGAATCGGCAAGATGCAGCGATTTATCGTTGATGTCCTCCACCACAACCACCGACATCGGAACCGGCAAATCGCAAATCGCGCCAGTGGCAGGATCAACGGTGGCAGGATCAACCGGAAAGGCATGCGAAATGACCAGCTGCTCAAGCGCTGCCGACAGAGCGTTGTCTTGACGCTCGTCAATCAGGCCCGCCAGCTCCAGCCGCCGCGCCATCGCGCCCTTGATTGCAGCGCCGGGAATGATGGTCGAGCTCTCGAAGATATTGTCCACCAGCCGGTGGGCATCGACAATCAGCGGCCTGTCGAGGACCATTTCAAACCAGTGCACGGTTGGCGAAGCGGGTGCGCTCGCCGCCGGTGCCAACGCAAAGCGCTCGCTGGCTTTCTCGGTGAGGCTGGAGGCGCCCTGCAGCACCTCGCCAAATCCGGCGCTCTTGTATGCACCGATCGATGGGATGAGTGCCAAAGCCTTGGTCAAAGCGTCCTCGATACGCGTGGCATTGAGCCCCTTGCCATAGCGCACCACGAAGGTTCCGGCGAACGTGCATTGCGATCCCACCGGTGCCGCCAGCTCGATCACCTGCAGCGATCCGCGCTTGACAATTCCGGCGCTGTCTTCAATTTCGATGCGGGTCGTTTGATGGCTGCCGTCAGGCACCTTGCCGGTCAAATCTGCGAATATGATACAGCCACGGGACGGCGCGTCGAGTTCAGCTTCTGGTATGGCGTCTTCCGATGAAGACGACTTGACGCCAAACAGCAGGTCAATTTCATCGACCTTGATAACTTTTCCGCCGGTAGCTCTTGCCAGTTCTCCCAATGCCGCCCGCAGCACGCCGCGAACCTGCGACGACGGGATGATCGGCCGCCCGGCATGATCGCGCAAAAACGCCGAGTCGACGCCCGTGCGCGTGTTGACCGTGCCCTCAAACATGAACGGACTGCGCAGCGTCAGTTTCACATCGTAGAGACGGCGCTCGCTCATGATGCGCTCCCCGCAGCTTTGGCGTCTGGCTCCATCACATAGTCCCAAAGCATGGCCAGCATCGCGAGGCTCAGGTTTGGAGAAACTTTATCGCCGAGAATTATGATGTCGGACCATTCAAGTTTCGTGCCGCTGCCAGCGCGCCGCTTCCACTCTTCGAATGCGATCTTCGCAGATCCGTCAATGTCGTCGCGATCAGACCTGCAAGTCGAGGCGTCCTTGCGCAACATGTTGTAAAGCTGTGACTTGGGCAAACGCTTCTTCACGTTCTCATCGTGCTTCAGTTCGCCAATTTTAGTCAGAACAGCATCAAGGTTGACACCCGGAATGGCTAAAGCCTTGTCCAGCGCGTCTCTATCTCCGTCATGCGTGCCCGGATACAGCCGCTTCCGGTATGTGCCAAGATCCGTGTCCGGCACCGAGATGCTCTCGAAAATCTCGATCTGGATGGCGGACGAATTTCCGCCGCCGAGCTTGTTCAGTTCCGCAAGCTCTTTGGCGAGTTTCGTGGTCTGACGGATTGGTGTCTTGTGGTTTGCGATGACAAGGCCGGCTGAAAACGTCACATCTTTTTCGCCGCCGACATCCCAACCTTGCGTCCATTCAAAGAAATTGTTGGCAAACTCCAGAGCCAGCCACGACGGCATGACGAATAAGACCTCGTCTCCTCCCCACAAAAGCGTTTCAAAGCGGAACCGGTCTTCTGAAATAAAGTGTTTTGGCCTGTCCTTGTCCGTCGCGCCCTTTTCAAGCCAATCAACTATCTTACCCAGCAATCTTACTTGCAGGGTTCTAAGTGTCTTTGAGAAATCATTAAGCTTTTCCATCCCCTGCGCCAGTGCGGCGTCGCGTGCGGCACCGAGCTTGTTGCCGTCTGCGTAAAATACGGCTGTTTTGGACCCGGGCGAGACAGCTTCGAACGCAGGAGGGCTTGCCACCATTTTATCGAAATCTTCGGTGAATCCATGCGACGGATTCTTGTGCAGAATGGCTTCATAAAATTTCTGCCATTGGTCGCGTCCGAATTCTTCGCGCGCTTTTCGGGCGCTTGAAGGTTTGTCCTTGTGAGCCGGGCGCGTGCGGTCGCCGCCTTCATCATAGCCACTCACTGACATGTCAAATACCGGCAGCGGATAGCCTGTCCCCTGATAACGCGCGGTCTCGTTCATCCCCTCGGCAACCGCCAGCGCCTTTGCGTCGCTGCCTTCTGCTAACGACACAGTGTAGGAAAGATGGCTGTGCGGGCCAGTTTCAGAATGGTCTTTTTTCAGCGCCTGCCTGACCGCTTCCATCGCCCGCAGCGCCGTTGCCTTGTCGCAGTCGAGACGCCAAGCGCCTTGTGAAGCGCCTGTGTAAATCTCTTCGGTTTCAGGCCCGGTCACGTCGCGAAGAATCTTCCCGACAAGCTTTGGTGAATACAAATAAGCCAGACTTGCGCCACGGATGGCCGAAAGTTTCGGCATGTCAAACACAGTATTGGAAAAATCCGCCGCCTGAAAACGCAGTATGAAATCCGCCATTCCCGCCTCGCCGTCCTCTGCCCAATTGCAACCTATGGTCAAGTTTTTCAGATGGCAATAGATGTCAGAGGATTTGCCTTGGAAAGTTTGGCGTGAATGGCTTCGGGCGTTTATCGCCCAACGCGGACCCATTCACGCCAAAATGCGCTGATGATGGCTCATTTGAGCATTCTCTTTATTCAAGTTCACAAAAATTGCTGATGTAGATATGACTACGTGCCCGCTATGTTATCGTCCCTCGATTACCCCCCGGCAAATATGCCCGCCCCGCGCTGCCCCACGAAAAGCGGCAACAAAACAAAGCCTGCAACAAGCCCGCCGATATGGGCTTGCCAGGCGATGTTAGCGACGGGTGAGC
>JANMQE010000642.1:0-2871 GCA_031370195.1 Phyllobacteriaceae bacterium | reverse complement strand
TACGCCGCGCGCGTGCTCGTTGACCAGCTATCCGTATTCGCCGACCTGCAAGGCACACCAATGCAGGCTGAAGAAGCGAAGATGCCGCAGATCGATCCTATCCTGCTGCAGCCGGTTGATGATCTTGAGTTGACGGTTCGCTCCGCCAACTGTCTCAAGGCCGAAAACATTTACTACATCGGCGACCTGATTCAGCGCACCGAAAACGAATTGTTGAAGACGCCAAATCTGGGTCGCAAGTCGCTCAACGAAATCAAGGAAGTACTCGCCAGCAAAGGCCTCACACTCGGCATGAAGCTCGAGAACTGGCCCGTTGCAGGCGTGACGAAATAATAGTAACTGGATCCCCGCCTTCGCGGGGACGACCCGGTTTTCACCAGGTCGTTTTCAAACCCATAACGATAACAAGGCTGGCTTAAAACCCTTTAAGCAAAACGGCCAAGAGACTAAAAGGAATTACCCATGAAACATCGTCACGGATTGAAGAAGTTAAACAAGACATCGTCGCATCGCTTGGCGATGTTCCGCAACATGACCAACTCATTGTTGCTGCACGAAGTCATCAAGACCACCTTGCCGAAGGCCAAAGCGCTTCGCAAAGTGTTCGAACCGATCATCACGCTGGGCAAGGAACCAACGCTGGCCAATCGCCGCCTCGCGTTCAACCGTTTGCGCGATCGCGACATGGTCACCAAATTGTTCGATGTACTCGGCCCGCGCTATAAGTCCCGAGCCGGGGGCTACATGCGCATTCTGAAATACGGTTTTCGCGTCGGCGATAACGCACCGATGGCATTGATTGAGTTGGTCGATCGTCCGGAAATTTCCGCTGCCCCAGCCGCAGAAACGACCGGCGAATAAGCGCCCAACTGCCGATACTGTACTACAAGATGTAGTACAAGAAGCCGGGCTTGCCCGGCTTCTTTCATGACGCACTCAAGTCAACTTTCTGCAGGTCTCCGTCATAGGAGAAGATGACGTAGAACGCCATTCGGCGCGGTTTTCGGGCCGAAAAGCCTCTGAAAGCCGCGCCAGTGCTAGCGTCTCACTCTGTGACCTTCGGCGAAGCGGACCGCAAAGCTACTCCGCATCCGGCTCCTCGAGGACATACCCGCGCGAGCGTAGCTTCGCCACGTAGCCATCTTTGGAAACGATCTGCGCGATCGGCAGCACCGCCAGCGCAACGCTACGATTTTTGAGTGCGGACTCTGCGGCGTCAAGCCAGGTGGCTTCCATCTGCGCAACCGCATTCTGCGTCCCAAGTGTTTTCATGAACGACGCATCCCTGACGGCGGCTTCGCACGCGGCGCGTTGATCGGTCGCAGGGGTTTTGCGGATGGTATGTATGTCGCCGCGTGCCCACGCATTGGCGCGAATGCGCATGGCCGCCAAATCGCTCTCGATACGCTCGATGGTCCTGGCGAAGCACTCCACGTCCGCGAGTCGCGTGTTCCTCAGCTCCTTGAGTGCCGCGCGCGGTTCGTTGATAGCGGGTTCATATTTCACTTCAGTGATTTTGACATTGTGTTTTTTGGCTGCCTCACGAATCAGCGGCCAGACCGGATTGGCGCTCGTGAGGCCGGACTTGTCGATGGCTTTTCGATAGAGTTCGAGTGCCGCAAACATGGGCCGCCAACCCTCGATGTTTTTCTCCTCGTCGTTGATATCGTATGCGTCGACGTACTTGTCCCGCAGCACCAGCCAACGCGCGTGAAGCTCCGGGGGTACGAGGTCCTTGAGCATGGCATCGTCCGGGTTCTTTCGCAGCTGCAGCGCCGAGGGCATCATGGTTAGCGCCGTGAACCAGCCAATCTGCTTCATCGTCACCGACATCGACGGCGGAGACAGTATCTCCTGCGATTGCGCCACGACGGCTTCGATTCCCTTGGCACGCCAGGTCATCTTCTTGGGAACGGGTGTTTGCGTGCCGACAATCCAAAGAATGTGGTCACCCTTTGATACTTTCCACAAACCGGGTCCTGGCTGCTCACCGCTGACGGCCATCGTCTCGAGCACGACCGGCGCCTCGGACGAAGCGGGAGTTCCGGCAGTCTGCGCGGATGCCGGATCGGCCAGCACAATGCCTATGGTCAGGGTGGCAAGAATTGAACGAGTACGCAATTTACTTATCTCCGATAAATCAGGTTAAACCCGGATATTCCAATAGGCGGCTCTTCGACCCTACGCGGTGTCTGGCGGTCGATTTGCGGTCATTTTGGTCGTTCCCTCGTCGCCAATAGCTATGCGATTAGCTCCTCGCGAACAACCAAACTGCCTCGCGACTCGTTCGCCATCCATCCGGGTCCCAATGGAAAATCCGGGTTGAAGCCCGTTAACAGACCCAACGGTTCATCACTAGTTCCCGTGTACAAGCTCTTTGAAGATAGTCGCTCTTGGGGATACGAATCGCGCTGTTATGATGCTCGCATGAAAACCCCGCTTTCGCCCCGCTCAAAGCTTCCGCAGGTGGGCACGACCATCTTTACCACCATGTCCGCGCTTGCGCTTGAGGTGCAAGCGGTAAATCTTGGACAAGGCTTCCCGGACTTTGCTTGCGATCCACGACTCATCGAGATGATGAATGACGCGATGCGCGCCGGCCACAACCAGTATCCGCCGATGGCAGGCATTTTGCCGCTGCGGGAAAGCATCAGTGAAAAAGTGGCGACACTTTACGGTCACCGCTACGATGCAGCGCATGAAATCACCATCACGACTGGCGCCACGCAAGCGATTCAAACGGCACTCACCGCGATCGTGCATCCGGGCGACGAGGTAATTATTTTCGAGCCGGTATACGACAGCTACGAGCCGGTGATTCGGCTGAATGGCGGCGTGCCGATTTTCGCAACGTTGAAATTTCCGGATTAC
>JANMQE010000639.1:0-5777 GCA_031370195.1 Phyllobacteriaceae bacterium | reverse complement strand
CGGCAATTGATGTTGCTCCTGATGTGTCCAAGGCAGACGAAAGCCCTCGGACAATCGCATTCGCCAACCCCGGCCCTTCATAAATAAAGCCGGTGTAAAGCTGCACCAAATCCGCCCCGGCTTCGATCTTTGCCATAGCTTTTTCAGCTGAATTCACACCACCAACACCTACAATCGTGACGTTCCTGCCGATCCGCTGCCGCATCTTGGCCAAAACGATGGTCGAGCGCTCAAACAGCGGCACACCGGACAGGCCGCCGGTCTCCGAGCGAATCCCGCTGACGATTCCAGCGCGCGAAAGCGTGGTGTTGCTAACAATCACGCCCTCAAGCTTCTTCTCCAACAGTTCCGCAGCCACATCGTCAAGGTCAGTCTCGCTCAAATCCGGCGCGATTTTCAGAAACACTGAAACGACCCTGCCAAATTCCGTAGCCTTCCTATCGCGCGCAGCCATCACCCGTTCAAGAAGCTCGGAAAGACTTGCCCGCGCCTGCAAATCCCTAAGTCCTAGTGTGTTTGGCGACGAAATATTGACTGCAAAATAAGTGGCGACGTCGTAGAAGCTGTTGATTCCACACACATAATCGTCCGAACGGTCAACACTGTCCTTGTTCGCGCCAATGTTCACGCCAATGAGCCCGGTCTTGTCTGCACGCGCCTGAAGCCGTGCAAGCGCTGCTTCGTGACCTTCATTGTTGAAGCCAAGCCGGTTGATGACAGCCTTGTCGTCAATCAACCTGAAAACGCGTGGCTTTGGATTGCCCGCCTGCGGTTTGGGCGTCACCGTCCCGATCTCTGTGAAGCCAAACCCGAGCCGCAGCAGCGCATCTGGCACTTCAGCATTCTTGTCAAAACCGGCGGCCATGCCGAGCGGATTGGGGAACGGAAGCCCCGCAGCACTCACTTGTAAACGCGGATCCGGTGCGCAAACCGGACTTGGCAACAGTCCCGTTTTCAGCGCTTTGATCGCCAATCTGTGTGCCAGCTCAGCATCCAATCCAAACAGGACTGGCCTCAAGAGCGTGGAAAACAGCCCGCTCATCACACAAGCTCCGGAAACAGATGCACACCATTCGCGTCAAGCGGCAAAGGTTTGGCCCAGACAATATCCTCGTCAGTCATCGGTCGGTAGAGATGCGGAAATGCATCCCCGCCACGCGACACTTCGTACCTGAGTGCCTCTCCAAGTCCCGAAGCTGCCACTGCCACCAACATAAGATCACTTTGCCCGGCAAAATGTCTGGCCGCCGTCTCGCGCATCTGACCCTCTGTAGAAAGGTGGATAAAGCCGTCGGTGAGGTCGATTAAAGCACCCGCGAACACCCGCGTCGCCTCAAAATCAGCCCATTGTCCCGCTGTCATGATTTTGTAAACGACCCGATTCATTCGTGCTATCGCTCCGTTGCGCCGCCGCTAGCAGAATTCCTGGTCAAAGACAAAGCCGCCGCGCGGCTGTCATCAAAGTTTTGAACTTCCATGTCGCAATTGTGGCGAAGTCCTCCATTATGACTTTCTCATATCCACAAGCCATGGGAGCTATTTGATGCGCATCTTCATGATCACACTGTCAGCCTTGATCGCATCCGCCTCAAGTGGACTAGCCGAAGACCTGACACGCTATGCGCTCGAAAAGACAGCGGATGGATACGTTCGCATGGACAAATCCACTGGCGAGATGTCGATCTGCAAAGAGCAAGGAGATCAACTGGTTTGCCGCGTCGCAGCAGATGATCGGCTTGCAATCCACGATCAAATGGCGAGCCTTGAACAGAGACTGACTACGCTTGAAACAAAACTCGGTACGTTGGAAAAATCCGGGCTGACAGGCAACCAAAGCCTTCCGACCGACGAAGAGTTTGAAAAGACCATGGGTTACATGGAAAAGTTCTTTCGCCGCTTCATGGGCGTCGTCAAGGAACTCAATGACGAAGAGAACGGGCCTCAGAAAACATGAATATCATGCGCGTTATCTACGCCTTTCTTGGCGTTTGCCTGACCATTCTTATTGTCTATGCAATGCTCGCAGGCAACTTCTGGCAGGCAGGAAACTGGCTGACGAGCGATCCTTGGGGAATTGTCACGATTGCGGACCTCTATCTCGGTCTGGCCATTTCGGCAGCGATCATCGCAATTTTCGAACGCAAGATGTCGGCGCTGCTGTGGATTGCGCCGTTGCCATTTCTAGGAAATATTTGGACTGCCGCATGGTTTGTCCTGCGCCTGCCGGAAATTGCCCGGCGCATGAATTTGACGCGTTGAGCGGACACCACGAAATGTCATCTTGAGACCTCCAATACCAGATTCGCCTTGAAGATTGGCGATAATGGGCAAATAGTCTGTGTCAGTTACCGTGCGCACACGCTGGGAGGCTCCGTGACCGCAAGATTGACTTTCGTGGTTGTCGATGACCACCCGCTGTTTCGAGGAGCGATCAGGGAGACACTTCGTTCCCTCGACGAGAATGTTTGCATATTTGAAGCCGGTGATTTTGACGCCGCCAAGAAGATTGTGTCACAAACGCCCGATATTGACCTCGTACTTCTGGATTTGGCCATGCCGGGAACCAGTGGCCTCTCCGGGCTGGTGACGCTGCGTGCGCTCCAGCCTTCGGTCCCTGTCGTAATTGTGTCTGCATCCGATGACATTGCCACAATCAGGCGGGCGATTGAGCTTGGCGCGTCAGGTTATATCAAGAAGAGTTCCAGCTTTGAAGAAATCCGTTTGGCGATCAACGGCGTCTTGTCAGGTGAAATCGTCTCACCCGTCAACGTCAGTCTGGGCATTGAGAACGACCCCGATATTCATGACTTGATTCAGCGCATCCGAACTCTGACGCCGCAACAGGCGCGTGTTCTGGGAATGCTGGCAGAAGGGCTTCTCAACAAGCAAATTGCCTATGAGCTCAAAGTGTCAGAAGCCACCATCAAGGCCCATGTTTCGGCGGTTCTGCAGAAATTGAATGTCGATAATCGTACGCAAGCCGTTATCCGTCTTGGCAAGATCGGCGTTGACGCGCTTCAACCCGCGAACTGACCTATTCCGCGGCGACTTCTGCGCGGTTGCGCATAAGGGCAGCGCGCAGGGAAGCTGGCTTCACTGGTTTGTTGATTATGATCACATCGGCTGAGTCAGCCAGCGTGCGAACCTCATGCGACCGGTCCGCTGTGAGCAACAACGCCGGCAAGTCACGACCAAACTTTTCGCGCATCAGTGCGATCACTTGCAGTCCGTTTTCCTGGTCCAGATGATAATCAACCAACACGGCATCCGGCCGCTCGACCTTCAATGCATCTTGCCCGTTGGTCGCGGTTGTCACTGTGCAACCCCACTGCATGAGAAGCGAGCGCATGCCCTCAAGAATACGCCGGTCGTTGTCGACGCAAACCAGACGAATTGCCGGCATCCGCACCGAGCTTCCGGCAAAAGTACGAACTGCAGGGTCTGCATAGTCGGTGGCTGGCGAGACAGGGTTGACCGATAATGCCATCACAGTGCCTTTGTTCACAGTCGATTTCATCGTCAGTTGCAGCTTCAGGACACGCGAAATTCGGTCGACAATTGAAAGACCAAGTCCGAGACCTTCGGCCTCGCGCGCGCCATCTTCTAGGCGGGTAAACTCGCGAAAAACTGTTCTCGCCTTGTCTTGCGCAATGCCGATGCCACTGTCGAGAACCTGAATTTCAATATGCGTTGCATGCCGTCGCACACCGACCACGATTCCACCTGTTCGCGTATATTTTATCGCGTTTGAAACCAGATTTTGTACAAGTCTTTGCAAGAGGTTCCTGTCTGTCCGGATGTGCAGCGACGAATGAACAACAGCCAGCTTGAGCCCCTTCTTTTTTGCCAACGGTATGAAATCGGTTTCGATCTGCTTGAGAAGCGATCCAACAGGAAACGTCGTCAAATTCGGCTTCATTCCACCTGTGTCGAGCCGTGATATGTCGAGGACCGCACCAAGAATTGTTTCAACAGAATCGAGCGATGACTCTATTTTTCCAACAATGTCTTCGTTCTCGCCCTTGCCAAGCTTCTCGCTGAGTGAAGCGCTGTAAAGGCGTGCGGCATTGAGAGGCTGAAGAATGTCATGACCAGCGGCGGCGAGGAAGCGCGTCTTGCCCAAATTGGCTTCCTCCGCAAAGCTTTGGGCCTTTGCAAGCTCCGTATTGACACGGCTCAGTTCAGCGGTGCGCATCACCACTCTCTGTTCAAGGCTTTCGTTGACTTTTCTAAGCGCCTCATCGGCCAACACACGCTGCGTAATGTCGGTATAAGTTGCCACAATGCCGCCATCCGGCATTTGATTAGAACGGATTTCGACGATCCGCTTGCTGACCGCCAAGTCCACCTGCCAAGGCACGCCAAATTGGGTCAGCCTGTGAATTGTTGAATTGTTGATATCGACAGTAATGTCGCCGCGCTCCTTCAAATAGAAGAGTACGGATGCCAAACTTGTGCCGACTTGTCCGAATTCGTCCGGCAAATCGAAAAGCGTTCTGAACTGGCGATTCCAGCATGTAAGCCTGAACTCCCTGTCAAAAACAGTTATGCCCTGTTCCATCTGATCGAGCGCAATCTGGAGCAGGTCACGGTTTTGTTGCAGTGCTTCGGATGCGTCATCCAGGAGACGATAGGCATTGCGGCTGGATTGGTCGTTTCGCTGGAAGAGCAGCGATAAAATCAGCCGTGCAGATGA
Organism: Phyllobacteriaceae bacterium; assembly: GCA_031370195.1. Classification (GTDB taxonomy): domain Bacteria; phylum Pseudomonadota; class Alphaproteobacteria; order Rhizobiales; family Rhizobiaceae; genus JANMEX01. Next base: position 1,081 of record JANMQE010000639.1, on the reverse strand, counting down.
AGATCCGACGGCGCTCCCAAGCAGTTGCTCTGCAAATCTGATGGTCGCAAGATCGGCCGGGGCACTCTTGGTGATGGTTCGCCCCTCGCGCCGCTCAAATGTGACGAATGAGCGTTCGGTTCTCTCGATGCCAATGTAGCGGGCAATCGTGGCCTTCAGATCATCCGCAGTCACCACCATGCCAAGCCGACGGAGATTTGGCATCGGTACAAAGTCTCGGGGCACAAAAACAGCAGCCTGAATCCGCTCCAACGGCGTTGCCACCCTCGACAATGATCCAAGCATGAACATGACCAGGTTGACTGACACGCTCCACATCACACCATGTGTGAGCGCATCCATCTCAACGCCAAACAAATGTTGTGGACGTAATGCCGTCAGGCCAAACAGGCCATTTTGAACGATGCTGTTTTCGGTGCCCGCAAGTGTCGGGAACAGCAGCGTGAAGAACCAAAGCAAAATACCGGAGGCCATGCCCAGCATGGCGCCGCGCGCATTGGCATTTCGCCAGATCAGGCCGCCTACAAACGCCGGCGCAAACTGGGCGATTGCTGCAAAGCTGATGAGGCCGATAGACGCGAGCCGGTAGTTGTTCGCGGCTTCGCGATAGTAGGCATACGCCGCAATCATGATGAACAAAATCGCGGCACGGCGCACGTTAAGGATTGTTGCCGGCAAATCCTCGTCTCGCCCACGTTCCTTGCCGGCATAGCGGCGCAACATCAACGGCAAGACAAGATCATTCGAGATCATGATTGACAGGGCTACGCTTGCGACAATCACCATGGCTGTGGCCGCAGAAAGCCCGCCAATGAATATGAGCAGCGACAGCCACGTGGCATCAGCGGACAACGGCAACGCCAATACGAACAAGTCCGCAGGTGTTGCCGGCGGCAAATGAATAAGACCGGCGAGCGCAATCGGCAGAACAAACAGGTTGATGGCAACCAGATAGGCCGGAAACAACCATGCGGCAGTGCGCAATTCGCGTTCGTCCCGGTTCTCGACAATCATCACGTGGAATTGCCGGGGCAGAAGCACAATCGCAAACCCGGACAGACAGATCAACACGAGCCAAGTG
>JANMQE010000634.1:0-1711 GCA_031370195.1 Phyllobacteriaceae bacterium | reverse complement strand
GGATGGATTTGGACAATGAATATTCTGTCGCGTGGATTGATCAACTAGCAAGCGGACACGAAGCCGGGCGGGGGCTGCTGTTCACTGGAAATCACACTGAAGGCAATTTTGTGCCGCACAAGGGGGCCGGGATTGGCGTGCCTTTTGCGCCACCGTTCAGCGTGCTGAAAGGGCCGAGCGTGCGGGTATTCAACACGCTGTACCGCTTTGCCAAGGGGCGCAAAACCGGAGTCCAAACAACACATTACAATCCATTCTTCTACCCGCTTGACGGTGTTGCCAACTGGAACCGGCTTTATGGCCCGCGCGGGCTGCACCAGCATCAGAGTCTGATACCGTTCGATGCCGCACAGCGGGTGATACCGCAGATGCTGCAAGTGTCGCGCGATGCCGGGCATGCTTCTTTTCTGACTGTTCTCAAGCGCTTCGGGGCAACGAAGTCTCCGGCGATCCTGTCGTTTGCCCGACCCGGATACACGCTCACGCTCGACTTTCCGCATCGCGGCAAATCCACGCTGCAATTGCTGGACTTGCTTGATGCCATGACAATTGGGTGCGGCGGGGCCGTCAATCCCTACAAGGACAGCCGGATGTCGGCCGCGACATTCGCAGCCTCGTTTCCTGACTGGAAGCGGCTGGAAGCTTTGCGCGATCCGGCGTTTCTGTCCGGTTTCTGGCAGCGAACCGCCATGCAGCTCGGGGGCCGTTAAGGTTAGGGATTTGGATTAATTTCTCAATTCCAAGCAGACGCTTCGAATTTTAGATATTTCTTACACGTGATCCTCAAACCGTTTCGCTATGGCGGTGATGGGGCACAAAGGGTTCAGGGTTCGAATGACAAAGTACATTCCATTTATTCTCTTCACGGTGCTGACCAATGCGGCCGCGCAAGTGATGCTGAAGCAGGGCATGCTGTCGATTGGCGGCAGCCTTGATGCGAGCGCATTGATCCCGCGCCTGTTGCAGACCGTGTTCAGCCCGTGGGTTTTCGCGGGCCTGACCATGTTCGTCATTTCGATGGCGTCCCATTTGTTTGTGCTGTCGAAGGTTGACCTGTCGTTTGCCTATCCGTTTCTCAGCCTTGCCTATGTCATCGTCGCGGTCGTTGCCTGGTTTCTCTTCAAGGAAGACCTTGGTGCGTACAAGATCGCAGGCATCGCCTTGATTTGCCTCGGCACAATCCTGATCGCCCAAGGCGGCGGGCACAGTGTTGACGAGAAGCTCAGCGTTTCCAGTCCCAAGATTTCCGGAGTGCAGTCATGAAACACATTGTCTTTGGTGGCGACGGGTTTGTCGGGCGCCATCTTGCGCCGCTTCTGGCTGAAGACGGCCATGAGGTTGTGGTCGCTGACATCGTGAAGAGTACACTCCCGCATTATGGGCAGGTGAGGTTTGTCCAATGCGACGTAACTGATCGCGTCTCGGTGTCCAACGTCGGCATCAAGGCTGACGACATGGTCTACAATCTTTCGGCCAAGATGCTGTCGCCGCTGCAGGTGCGCGCCAAGCGGCATGATTTCTTCTTCCCAGTCAATTATCACGGCACAGTCCACATCATCGAAGCGATGGCGCGGGCAGGGGCTGACCGGCTTGTGCATTTCACCACCGACATGATTTACGGCCACACCGTTCAACATCCAATGACAGAAGACCATCCGGTTGCGCCGCTCGGCGAATATGGAATGTCGAAATGGAAGACCGAGGAACTTGC
>JANMQE010000632.1:0-1786 GCA_031370195.1 Phyllobacteriaceae bacterium | reverse complement strand
CGCTGCATTTGGCGGCGGCGTGCGCGCCGCTCCGCCTACGACCAAGGAATTTGAACTCAGTGCCGCTCCGGGTCGGTGGCCGTTTGTCGGCAAATCGGGCCCGGCCACCGACGTTTGGTGTTACGGCAACAGTGTTCCCGGCCCCGAGGTCCGCGTCCGTCAGGGTGAGCGCATTCGCGTCGTCGTCCGAAATAATCTCGCGGAAGATACGACCGTTCACTGGCACGGCATACGGCTGCCGAATGCGATGGATGGCGTGCCCGGTCTCACGCAGCCGCCGATCAAGCCCGGCGAGGAATTCACCTATGAATTTGTCCTGCCGGATGCCGGTACTTTCTGGTACCACCCGCATGCGAACAGTCTGCAACAGCTTGGCCGGGGAATGGCTGGCGCTCTGATTGTCGAAGAACCGGATCCCATTCCTGTCGATCGCGAGTTGGTCTGGATGTTGTCGGACTGGCGGCTTGCGGCAGATGCGCAGATTGCATCCGGGTTTGGCAATAGCATGGAAGCGGCGATGGCTGGCCGCGTCGGTAATACTGTCACAATCAATGGCGCGATCTCCAGCGAGATTCCGGTACGAGCCGGTGAACGCATTCGCTTGCGTCTTTTAAACAGCGCGTTGGCGCGCGTGATGGCCCTTCGGTTCGAAGGTCATCGCCCCGTGGTCATCGCCGTCGATGGACAGCCCTGTGAACCCCATGAAGCAGACCGGCTCTTGCTCGGACCGGCGATGAGGATCGATGTCATCCTTGACCTGAAGGGCAAAGCTGGGCGGCGCTATCGCGTTATCGATGATTTTTATAACGACCGGTCATATTGGCTCACCGAGTTGATTTACGACGAGACTTCATCCGCGCTGATCCACCGTCCGGATGCGCCGTTGCCTTTGTCGCGCAATCCCGTTCCGGACCCGGACATCTCTTCCGCCGAGTGGCACGAACTCAAGCTGCAGGGTGGCATGATGGGCGGCGGCGGCATGATGGGCATGGGTGGGATGGGCCATGGTGCAGCCTGGACTATCAACGGCACCTCGATGACCGGCGACGGGCATTCCGGAATGCCACCGCTTCTGACCCTCAAGCTTGGCCGGAGCTATGTATTTACCATCCGCAACGACACCGCATGGTGGCACCCGATTCATCTTCATGGCTACAGCTTTCATGTGCTCAGCCGTAACGGGTCGCCGGTTCCGCATCGGCAGTTGGCCGATACGATTTTGATACCGCCTAAAGAGACGGGAGATATCGCGTTCGTCGCCGACAATCCAGGCGACTGGATGTTGCATTGCCATGTCACAGACCATCAGGTTTCCGGAATGATGACCGTGCTGCGTGTCACTGAATAGGCATCGCTTTGCCAAAGGAGACTTGCAATGAACCGAAGGACTTTCTGTCAATGCGCGATCCTCGCTGTTGTTGCCCTCCCGCAGTTGGCCGTCGCCGCGTCACCGCGTGCCACTCTTTAATAAATGCCCGCAATGCAACTGCTGCGAAGGCTATGCCGCATACCTGCGCCAGAATGGCTTTGAGGTTGACGTAAAAGAAACCAATGATCTTGCGGTGATCAGCCGAAAGGCCGGCATCCCCGAGAAATTTCAGGGCTGCCGCACGATGTTCATCGATGGCTACGTCGTCGATGGTCATGGTCTGCCCCCTTGAAAGTGGTCCTCCCTGAAGTATGGCTTTTGAGCCTGATGGAGGATTGCGAATGCCGAGGAAGAGACACAAGGCGGAAGAGATTGTCGCGAAGCTGCGGCAGGTTGAAGTTCTGACGGCGCAGGGCA
>JANMQE010000613.1:0-1776 GCA_031370195.1 Phyllobacteriaceae bacterium | reverse complement strand
GTAATAGGCTGCGACGACCTCATCCATAAACGGCACAGCGCGCGCGGCCTTTTTGATGGTGCGCCAGAAGTCGCGTTTGACGCGGCTTTCATTGTCCTTGTCGTTTGGACCGAAGAGTTCGCCATCCAGCGGTTTGTCCATGTAGACCTCCTGTTAAAGTCGCTTAGCGCTACGAGCCAGCGCTCAACGTCTCAAACACTTCTGCAAGCCGGATGCCCTGCTGGCTTCAACACAAGGATGTGGTCCCGGATCAGCCGCTATTCAAGCGGCTGGCGGGGAAAATCGGACCGCCGCCTTTTCGATCACCTTGGCGAGCTTTTCATCGAGCGCACTCACCCCGTTGGCCGAGTGCGTGGACAAGACAATGTCAACGCGGTTCCAGACATTGGTCCATTCGGGATGATGATCGATCTTTTCGGCGTACAGCGCGACCTCGGCCATGAAGGCGAAGGCCTCGCGGAAATTGGCGAATTTGAAACTCTTGCCGATGGCTTCGCGCCCATGGATCAGCGACCAGCCTTCGAGGGTGGTGAGCATGGCCGTGATTTCAGTCTCGGTGAGGCGGGTGTTGTTCATCGCAAAATCCTCTTCTATTTCCGACAGTGCTACCATGGTTTTGATACGATGCGGCCGCCGCTTGGCCGTTTCATCCTGTCATTGGTGCGTGGGCCGGATACAGGATGTGCTAGACCCCTATTATGGCGATATGAGAGACTTTGAGACGGTTTACGGCATGGTCCGCGCGGTGGCAGAAGGCTGGTTTGCGGCGATAGGCTTGGCGTCAAGCGGCCAGTAGTCTTCGATCACATAAGGGCCGCCACCGACCGAATCGCGCGATGACATCAGCACGAACCGGCTCACCTTGAATGGCACAGTCGAGAAGTTGCCGCGTGAGGACAGATAGTGGGCGACGTCGCCGATCTGGCTGTTGCGCAAGCGGGCCAGTGTCACGTGCGGGGTGAATTTGCGCGGATCGGCAGGCAGGTGCAGTCGCTGGCAGATGCGTTCGATTTCGGCCTGAAGCTGATTGAGTTCGGGTCGCTGTGTCACGCCTGCCCAGATTGAGTGCGGCTTCTTTCCGCCGAACTGGCCGACGCCCGATAGCTCAAGGTTGAAGGACGGGCGGTCTATCCGGTCCAGCGCATTGGCGAATTCGTCGGCGACATGACCTTCCACATCGCCAATGAAACGAAGCGTAATGTGATAGTTTTCGGCGTCAATCCAACGGGCACCGGGCAGGCCGCCGCGCAGGAGGGACAGGGACATCGCCGCACCGTGCGGAACTTCCAGGGCGGTGAAAAGTCGCGGCATGGCAGCCCCCCGATTCGCAAGCTCTCACCTTGAACGAATCATTGAAGGACGATGCGCGCAAGGAGAAATTTGTGACAGTTTGGTAATGGTCCGGCTGAAACATGTGCTCCACCGACGGCCCAAAGCATCGAAAGGCCGCTGATTCTATTGCGTCTTTGCCAACGCCTCGACCATCGGAAGAATGATCGGCAGGGCATTTTCGACCATTTTGTCGACGCCTGCGCGATTGGGGTGAATTCTGTCAGACAGTTGCATCGCAGCTTGACCGGCAACACCCTCAAGGAAAAACGGGATCAGCGGGACGGCGTGTTTTGTCGCAAGCTCTGTAAAAACGGGGTTGAACGCCGCCTCATAGTCCTTGCCCATGGACGGCGGGGCGAGCATGCCTGCCAGCACCACATGAATGTCGCGTTCTTTCAGCCGCGTCAGCATCTTGTCGAGATTGTCACGCGAGATCGCCGGGGA
>JANMQE010000567.1:0-2258 GCA_031370195.1 Phyllobacteriaceae bacterium | reverse complement strand
TGCTGCGGATTGGCGAAGATTTCGGCGACCGGACCGGTCTCGACAATCTTGCCTTTGGTCATGACGCACACGCGATCAGCGATCTTGCGCACGATGCCGAGATCATGCGTGATGAACAGCAGCGACATTTTCCGCTCGGATTTGAGCTTGGCCAGCAGTTCAAGGATTTGCGCCTGAACGGTGACATCGAGTGCGGTTGTCGGCTCGTCGGCAATCAGAAGCTTAGGCGCATTGGCGAGCGCCATCGCGATCATGACGCGTTGGCGCTGCCCGCCGGAGAGTTGATGCGGATAGGCCTTCAGCCGCTTTTCAACATCGCGGATGCCGACCTGTTGCAGAAGTTCGAGGGTGCGCGCCTTTGCTGCGCTGTTGCCCATGCCCTGATGCAGTTTCAACACTTCGCCAATCTGGTCTTCGATCACATGAAGCGGATTGAGCGAGGTCATCGGCTCCTGGAAGATCATGGTGACATCATTGCCGCGCACCGAGCGCAATTCGGATTCGGACGCTGACAACAGGTCTTTGCCGTTGAACAGGATCTGGCCTGACGGATGGCTGGCGGCGGGATAGGAGAGGAGCTTGAGCACAGACAACGCGGTGACGGATTTGCCGGAGCCGGACTCGCCGACCAGCGCCACGGTTTCGCCCGGCATGATGTCGAACGAGATGTGGTCAACGGCAGTGGATGTTTTCCCGCCTTGGGTGAAGGCGACGGAGAGGTCGCGGACGGAGAGGAGGGGGGAGGTCATATGGCAAATTCCGAGTTCAGCCCATCCAAAGTTTTGGTATCGGGGCGGATTACTTGCAGGCTGACTGGACCGCGAATGTCATTGAACGTCGCATGCGGCAAGTCGTAACTTTGACCCAATCCGGTATCAGCGCTCAAGAAATGTGTGCAGCGCAAACGCATGGCAGTCGACAAGTGAATGGCATCAGGTAGTTTCAGAGCGGAGTAGTGAGAGCGCAAGACTGCAGCGTGCCACAGTACGGTTCGGTCGATCGGGCAAGTAGTCAAGATAGCGGAGTTGTTGAGCACATTGTCATAGCTTTGTACCAGATGGACATCATTGTGGGACAGAGGGTGGACGAGAACTTCTGCCAAAGTCAGCTCGCTGGTGAAAAGATAGGCCGGCCTTGTGCCGTCATTTCCTGCGAGCAGCTCGCTCAATCGTCCTTTGTCTGGCCCCCCACCCTCGAATGCATAAATTAGAATATTCGTGTCGAGATAAACTCTTTTATCTGACCGCATTAGTCGTCCCACTCATCGCGAAGTTCTCGAATTCTTTTGACAGATTCTTCGAGCGACACTTCTTTTTCGCGCGGAATGTCTGGTCTCAACATTTTCAACAGGTCTTCCCGTGACATGGGTTTGGTTGCATCAACTTCAACGGTGATGTTGACAAAATCACCCTCGACAAATGCTCCCCGAAGTTCATCCGGCAATTTCGACGCAGGAAAATGCTTGAGTTCAATGCGGCCCATCAACTCGCTCCTGATCTCCAATGGGCAGGCCATATCCATCGTAAAGATCGCCATGGTTGCTGGAAGCGCCCGGTGGAACTGGCGGAAACGAATCAAGAATTGCTTGTACCCGCGCCTCCCGCACCTGACGTTGCTTGGCCTTATCGACAGACAGCCGCGCCAGCCGTTCCTCCAGCGCAAATTGGATGGCGCTGGTCATTGTCTCGCCTGTGCGCTCGGCAAGCTCGCGGGCGAGGCGATGCACCTCCTCATTCTTTATGTTCAGGCCCATTGCGGCCTCCAAGGTATAATAATTTCTGCCTTATACCACAGCTGTGTTCTCATTTGAATGCCTTGCGCGGATCAAACGCGTCGCGCACGGCTTCGCCGATGAACACCAAGAGCGACAGCATGACAGACATGGTGACAAAGCCGGTGATGCCGATCCATGGGGCCTGGATGTTGCTCTTGCCCTGTTTCAAGACTTCTCCAAGCGAAGCGGAGCCGGGCGGCAGGCCGAAGCCGAGGAAGTCGAGCGAAGTAAGTGTTGTGATCGCGCCGTTGAGGATGAACGGCAGGAAGGTGAGCGTCGCCACCAGGGCATTCGGCAAGAGATGTCGCCACATGATGGTGGCGTTGCCGACGCCGAGTGCGCGGGCGGCATTCACATACTCAAAATTGCGGGCGCGCAGGAACTCCGCCCGCACGATGCCGACGAAGGCCGACCATGAGAACAGCAGCATGATGGTCAGCAGGATGAAGAAGCCGGGCGGCAGGATCGAGGCGACGATCATCAA
>JANMQE010000540.1:0-1686 GCA_031370195.1 Phyllobacteriaceae bacterium | reverse complement strand
GTGCGCCGCTTTCCCATGGCTGCGGCGGCGCAGCGCACAATTCAGGAGTTTCACCGAAATGCTCAAGGGTTCCGTTACAGCGCTGGTCACGCCATTCGACAAGGCCGGGCGCTTTGATGAGAAAGCATTTCAAAACTTCGTTGACTGGCAAATCTCCGAGGGCACCCACGGGCTGGTGCCGGTCGGCACCACCGGTGAATCGCCGACGCTCTCGCATGACGAGCACAAGAAGGTCGTCTCGACCTGCATCGAGGTTGCCGCAAAGCGCGTTCCGGTGATTGCGGGCGCAGGGTCGAACAACACTGAAGAGGCCATCGATCTGGCGCGTTATGCCGAAAAGGCTGGCGCGGATGCAATCCTGGTTGTCACACCCTATTACAACAAGCCGAACCAGCGCGGCCTCTACGCCCATTATTCGGCCATCGCCAAGGCCGTGGCGCTGCCGATTGTCATTTACAACATTCCGGGGCGCTCGATCATCGACATGACGCCCGAGACGATGGGCCAACTGGCGCATGACTTCAGGCACATCGTCGGCGTCAAGGACGCGACCGGCAAGGTCGAACGCGTCTCTGAACAGCGCATCACCTGCGGCCCTGATTTCATCCAGCTATCCGGCGAAGACGCGTCAGCGCTCGGCTTCAACGCCCATGGCGGCGTTGGCTGCATCTCGGTCACGTCCAACGTCGCGCCGCGACTGGTGTCAGAGTTCCAGATGGCAATGCTGTCCGGCGACTGGAAAAAGGCGCTGGTTTTGCAAGACCGGCTGATGCCGTTGCACAAGGCGATGTTCATCGAGCCCAACCCAAGCGGCCCGAAGTATGCGCTGTCGAAGCTGGGCAAGATGGAGAACACGTTGCGTCTGCCGCTGGTGACCGTTGAACAGGTAACGGCGGACAAGATCGACGCTGCCATGAAACACGCCGGACTGATAAACTGATCCGATGGTAAAAGCCCCCGTAACACGCAAATACGCCGCGGAAAACCGCAAGGCGCGTTTCAACTATGAGATCACCGACACGGTCGAGGCAGGCATTGTGCTGACCGGAACCGAGATCAAGGCCCTGCGCATGGGCAAGGCCAACATCGCCGACAGCTACGCCAGCCATGAGGATGGCGGGCTGTGGATGATCAACAGCTACATCCCGGAATATTTGCAAGCCAACCGCTTCAACCACGAACCCCGCCGCCGCCGCAAACTCCTGCTGCACGCCAAGGAAATCGGCAAGCTCGCCCAATCCACCGAGCGCGAGGGGATGACCATCATCCCGCTCGACATCCATTACAATGACAAGGGCATGGCCAAAGTCACGCTCGGCGTCGCCAAGGGTAAGAAGCTGCACGACAAGCGCGAGAGCGAGAAGTCGCGCGATTGGGATCGCGAGAAGGGACGTCTGCTCAGGGATCGGGGGTAGGGCTCGTCCCTACTTCCTACAAACAGCGGGGATAAGAATAGTCACTATTCATCATTGCCACGCCCCGTTGCCGGTCTGGCCATTGTCAAAGAACGGGAAGCGGGGTGTGTGGTCCTGCCTCTGATAATTTAGGTATGTGACAAGCCACACACCCCGCACGTCTGGCACTTCACCCGGACAGGTCGGTATCCACCGAACTGGGCAAATACTCGGCTTTCGCCTTGCATTTGCATGCGCCGGGACCCCCGAGGCCGTGGCCTTGACGGGCAAC
>JANMQE010000477.1:0-2185 GCA_031370195.1 Phyllobacteriaceae bacterium | reverse complement strand
GGATGGGGTTTTGGTGCACGTGCGGATGACCCCGCAATCTCGATCCATGGCCGGTGAAGGCGCGCGGTTTTGGATTGTTCGTCCGTTGGTCTCATTGGATTCCATCCAAGGTCTGGATACGATCCTGGGCGCCAAGTACTTAGCTATCGAACCTGCGCCTTCCGGTGCGAAATCCGTGGCCCATTTCAAAGGGTTAGAATCGCCGCCAATCGTTTCGCCTCGCGATGGGTCTCTGGAAATCACTTTGGATGCAAATACTCGAGGTGGCCTCGAAAGCAATGCCCCCATTTTGTACCGAGGGTTCAAAATTGGAAGAGTCATTCAAGTGGGGTTTGCAAGCGATGCACGGACGGTTCAAGCCAGATGCGCCATCGATCCTGAGTATCGAGACTTGGTCCGCCGCAATAGCAAGTTCTGGAACCGAAGCGGCTGGCGATTGGACATCGGTATCACGGGCGTAAAACTGGATGCAGATACCCTCGCTCAGATGTTATCTGGCGGTATTGAGATGGCAACACCTACCGAACCTGACCGAAATGTCAGTACCGGGCATCGTTTTAAGCTCTATGACAAGGCAGAAGCGGACTGGAACACTTGGCAGCCCTCGCTAGCGCACGGTGAAGCCTGGAATCGTGTCGCAGCCAAAATGCCTCAGCCAATTCGGTTGGCGCTGCGCTGGCAAGAACGCTCGTTTGGTTTTCGCAAGAACCAGCAACGCCTTGGATGGTGCTTGCCGGTGGACGACGGCACGGTGATGTGTTTTACGGAACAGATTGTTGCACCCAATTCGGCATTGGCGGACTCTACTTTGTATGAGCTTGCCGGACTATCGCTTGCATCGAATAGGGTAAGCATCCCACTCGGACCAGTTCAAGGGAAAGGACCAACAGCAACGGTAGGCCGTTTCTCAATTTCTGAGCCCTTTCCGTCCGAAGTCATACGCTGGCCAAAGAGCATGATCGCAAGCAAGCTCCCCGATCAAGTGTGCGATGCATTCCTAGCCCATCCCGATCCATCAAGCGTATTGGCGATCGATGCCGCCCGATTGAGCATCGGCGAATCAGGTTGGATTGTGGATGATTTGGTTGCTATTGATCGCGACTACCACGGAATCCCAGTAGTATCGGCAGCAACGTCTCAGGTTATTGGTTTCTTGTCGATCAGCAAGAGCGCGCGGGTCATTGTCAGCCCGTGACAACGAGAGAGCGAAGCTCGCCTTCCGGTACACGTGACCGATCATCGGTTGACGGTTTATCGTGACGCTATACGAAGAACTCACCGCTTTGACGTTCAGCGTCTTCCATCTTGCGAAAACGCGGTCGCGTGACGTGCTCTAGCAACTGGTAGGTGCCGAGTTTTCTGGTTACCTTGGTTTCGATTACTTCTCAGCCAACTGCTCCTTCGCTTGGAACTATTGGATCAAGGCCCGGAGTTTACCATGCACTCTGAGATGGTACCCTTACTCGAAGCCATGGATTCCATGGGGCCGAAAGGAAAATTTTCCGACAGGAAAATAAAGAATTGCGATTACTGATTTTCCTGCCGTAAAATCTTCCTGTCGTATCGCGTTATTGATGCCCGTTTGGTTCCGTTAACCGGCGGTCTATATCTAAAACCGTGAACGGTGACCAAAATTCGTCGGTCTCCAAAACGACTCCGTACACTCCGGCCAATCGTTTAGCTCGATGACTTTTGCCGCATCCAGGCAATCCACGCATTAGATTAACGAAACGCTTGGTTTGTGTTTTCATTGACAAATCCAGGTCCAATCTACTCAAATTTATTTTTCAAATGGACCAAGTGCAATTCCTTAACTCTCATGCTTTCAGATCAGTAATCTGTGTCATTCCAAGATTCGCTGCCAGACCTATCCGTCACAATATCCAGCACTGCGTTTCCGCCGCCAGTGTTTTCACGGTTGGCGAAGAACCAGTCGATGCCCTGGCTGCCCGTCAGTGTATCGACATCGTTGTCGTTGAATACAGTCTGATCCACGCCGTCATCACCTACTAGCCGATAGAGTCCGTTCAATCCTCCACCATTCGTGATTTTGCTAACTCGAGTCGCGTAGCTATTGCCGCTGGTCCATTCCTTCAAGATGGCCGTGAGCGCAAGGTTATTCGCCAAGTGTCACAAAAATGCTTTTACTCGTACGTCAGAATTTGTTCAATCGTCAAATCGTGAC
>JANMQE010000458.1:0-1913 GCA_031370195.1 Phyllobacteriaceae bacterium | reverse complement strand
CGAATGTGTTGATGGTTATCGAGAGAACCCGATAAGCTCCACAGCTTGTTGGGTTCTTTTGTTTTTGAACTACGTGATGCTGAGGTAGTAAGCTTCGGTCTGAGAAACCGTGCGGTGCAATACAGGACGACGATCAAAATAAATTTTGTTGGCTGGGTCAGTGCCTTTGCTTATGAGGGTCACGGCTCGCCCAGCACGACTCGCACGTTGTGCTGTATTCCGTCATTCGCTAAAACGATTTCAAGACTCGGCTGAATTTCTCCATCTATAGATTTTAAGAAAAAGAATTTCTGAAATGATGAGCGGAAGGCTTCACATCTGAGCGAAAACCTCTTATGCAGGGTTTGCTAACAACTTTGCTCAGGAGGATTCACTCAGATGTGTTCTTTTCGTTTTACCATTTCCACGTATTACCGCAAAACCGTTGAAAAACAATTGAAGACCGCCCAGCAGTTGGGCGATTTACGTCACGTGAAATACTTGCTGACCATTCTCGCCGTAATGGATGGTCAGCCGTTTGAACAAATCGCGCAGTGTTTGCGCGTTCAGACCAAAACCGTCAAGGAATGGGTCCGGTTATTTTGTTGCTACGGCACGAAAGGTGCACCCGGCAAAAAGCCCGGTGGACGCCCTTCGAACCTGACGCAACAACAAAAAGAAGAACTCGCGCAACTGATCGATGACGGTCCTGTCAAAGCGGGTTTTACCGGTGCCTGCTGGCGCTCGCCGATGATTCAGCAATTGATCTTTGACCGTTTCGGCGTTTTCTATAACGTCTTTTACATTGCGCAGTTGCTACGGAATCTGGGGTTCTCGTGGCAGAAAGCGGGCTTCATTTCCGATCATCTGGATGAAGCCAAACGACGCGCGTGGCGCGGTTATACGTGGCCCCAAGCCCTGCGGCTCGCACGACAACAAGGGGCGCTGCTGCTGTTTGGCGATGAAGCCAGTTTCCCGCAATGGGGGACGTTGGCTCACACCTGGGCGCGGCGCGGTCAGCAACCGAAAGTGCCGACCAGTGGCAAACGCAAAGGCTACAAAGTACTCGGACTGATTGATTACTTTAGCGGACGCTTTTTTTACCAAGGTCAAGAAGGGCGACTTGATACGACTGCGTACCTGGCCTTTCTGACACAGGTGTTGGCGCAATCTACGCAACCGCTGGTCTTGATGCAGGACGGCGCGCGTTACCACACGAGCAAGGCGGCACAAGCCTTCTTCGCCGCACACGCCGACCGGTTGACGGTCTTTCAATTGCCGAGTTATTCGCCGGACTACAACCCGATCGAGAAGCTCTGGAAGAAAGTTAAACAGCAGGATACGCATTTGCACTACTTCCCGAATTTCGCCGCACTTACGACACGCGTCGAAGAAGCATTGCTGAAATTCGCCAACGCTCCGCAAGAAATTCTGGCCTTGTGCAGCTTGCCCAGTGAACTGGCTTTCGCTGCTTAGGACGGCGGCTATTGCGGAAAAACATTTTCTTGAAAGCTATATCTCGATATGGTGAACAGCACCAAACCGGGCGTGTCAGGCGGCGCGAACGAAAACTATCCGCGTGAGTTGATGCAACTTTTCAGCATTGGCCTGTATGAGTTGAATCTCGACGGCTCGCTCAAGTTGGACGCGGCAGGAAAACCGATTCCGACTTACACGCAAAGCGACGTGCGTCAGATGGCGTTGGCCTTAACGGGTTGGACTTACAATCGCGCAGGCTCAACGCCCACTTATCCCAACTCGAACTATTACCCGGGACAAATGGTTCCGTTACCTGCTTATCACGACACGTCGTCAAAGACGTTTCTCGGCAACACGCTGCCCGCCAATCAGCCGATGCAAAAAGACGTAGACGATCTGATCAACATTGTCTTCAACCATCCGAATGTCGCGCCGTTTATTTCGTTGCGATTAAT
>JANMQE010000405.1:0-1975 GCA_031370195.1 Phyllobacteriaceae bacterium | reverse complement strand
TGTCAGGCACCACAGCGCGCCTCGCAGTCTGGCTGCCGTTGCCGAAGCCGGTATTGGCCGGCGACACGTTCGCAGTGACAGCGGGCTGCGACAAACTGTTTGCGACCTGCAAAGCCAAGTTTGCCAACGGGCAGAACTTCCAGGGCTTTCCGCATCTGCCCGGCAATGACGCGGTTTACACCTATGTCAACGGCGACGGCATTTTCGACGGGGCACCGCTCGTTCCATGAGCGGGCACCCGACTGGCGAGGACGTGATCAAATTGGCGCAAACGTGGGCGGGAACGCCTTACCGGCATCAGGGATCATTGAAGGGCATCGGCTGCGATTGCCTCGGGTTGATCCGGGGCGTCTGGCGCGAGCTTTATGGCCGCGAGCCCGAAGCGCTGACGCCCTATTCGATGGATTGGGCAGAAGCGTCAGTTGGTGACCCGCTGCTTGAAGCGGCGCGGCGGCATTTTCTTGTTGAGACCGAACTGGTGCCTGGCACGCTGATGCTGTTTCGCTGGAAGCCGGACGTTGCGGCCAAGCACTGCGGCGTCTATCTTGGCGAGGACCGGTTTCTGCATGGCTATGAGCGGCACGCCGTGATGGCCTCACCGCTCATACCTCAATGGCGGCGCAAGATCGCCGGATTGTTCAAGTTTCCCCCAAATTCAGTTGGAGAATAGCCGATGGCCACATTGCTGTTGCAGGCCGCCGGGGCGTATCTCGGCGGTCTTTTTGGTGCGGTTGGTGCAACTGTCGGCACGGCGGCGGGCGCGCTTGGTGGTTATCTTGTTGACCGTGCGCTTATCAACGGCACGCAGCACATCAAAGGCGCGCGGCTGTCGCAAATGCAGCCGCTGACCGGCGAGGACGGCGCACCACTGGCGCGGGTCTATGGAACTGCGCGGCTCGGCGGAACACTGATCTGGGCGACCCGCTTTGAGGAGGCGTCGAAGACGGAGCGCAAGGGGGCGAAGGGCGGACCGAAGGTGACGACCTTCACGTATTTTGCCAATTTTGCCGTTTCGATCTGCGAAGGCGAGATTGCACATGTAAGGCGCATTTGGGCCGATGGCAGAGAGCTCGACCAGAGCGAGTTTGACATCCGCATTCACAAGGGCGGCGGCTCGCAACTGCCCGACCCGCTGATCGAGGCCAGGCAAGGCTCTAGCAACGCGCCAGCCTATCGCGGCACGGCCTATGCGGTGTTTGACCGGTTTCCACTGGAGAATTTTAGCAACCGGATTCCGCAGGTTCAGTTTGAGGTGATAAGGACGCTTGGCGGGATTGAAAAGGATGTCCGGGCGATCACGATCATTCCAGGTTCAACAGAATTTGGCCTGTCGCCATTGCCGGTTATCCAGACCGTGCGGGCAGGTGAGACGGTGATTGCCAATCGGCACACGTTGAGCGCCGGTTCAGACTGGGCGGCATCGCTGGACGAGTTGCAGGCGCTTTGCCCGAACCTAGAAAGCGTGGCGCTGGTGGTGGCCTGGTTTGGCAATGATCTGCGCGCGGGCAATTGCCAGATCAGGCCAGGGGTCACAGAGGCCGTCGGATTGCAGGGCGACGCGTGGCGGGTGAGCGCAACAACGCGGGCGGCGGCGCACGTTGTGTCAAATCATGACGGCAAGCGGGCATATGGCGGCACACCGGACGATGCATCGGTCATTGCGGCCATCCGCGATTTGACCGCGCGTGGACTGAAGGTCACGCTCTATCCTTTTGTTTTGCTGGATATTCCGGCGGGCAATGCTTTGCCCTCGCCATATGGTGGATCGGGCCAGCCTGCCTATCCGTGGCGCGGCGAGATTACCTGCACGCCAGCGCCGGGACTTCCCGGAAGCGTGGACGCGACGGCAGCTGGGGGAACGCAAGTGGCGGCATTTTCAGGGTCCGCGCTGCCTTCGCATTTTGGTAGTAGCGGCGACGTTGTGACATGGGCTGGCGGGGCTGACTGGGGCTACCGGCGGCTGGTCCTGCATTAC